>JAGOIY010000083.1 GCA_017995405.1 Candidatus Cloacimonadota bacterium | reverse complement strand
CGAGCAGGCCGGACGTGCCAATATCCTCAGGTTGATCCAGGAGCTTTCCAAACTGGAGCTATAAGGGAATAACAATGGGATTTAAAGCTGGAAACCAGATAGTTGCCGGGAGGATTTGGCTTGTCGTCTGTCTATTGATGGTCATAATATCAATTACTGCCTGCCGGCCCAGCAATAAAAGGTTTGAGGGGGCAATCTGGGATGCCTACAGGTATGGCAAGGTTGCCAAACAGAGTTCCGATAGGGTAGCCACGGAGATACCGGAATCTCTCAAGATATTGAAAGTAAGTAAAATGGAAGCTGACGACGGTGGCGATATATATCTTGCTGGAGTAGAGCTTGATTTCACCTGGGGAAAGACCGGCGGTTTGTTTTCAATTTGGAAAGGCAAGCAGTTTTGGATCGCCGAGTATGTTGATGGATCCGAAGGGATGACAGTTGATAAGGACAGGTAATGCACCTGAATTTGATTATGTAAGCGTGCCGGATGTTTCTTTATAACCAGGGTTCTATCAAATTCTGGCCCAACCTAGCTCACAGCGGTATGCCAGCAGCGGTACCTGTTCGCCGCACACTGTGAGGTCCCGGCTGTCGATCAGGAGGCCGCCCATCTTCCTATAGAATCCGGTGCTGGAGTTTTTGGCCGCCACCCAGATGGCCATCTGCTTGTAGCCCAATGATCTCAGACGGGATGTGAAGGCTTCAAACATCGCCCTGCCGATCCCCCGACCGTGGAACTCCGCAAACATATACATAGCCGCCAGTTCGGCATCGCAGAAATTGGCCAGTCCCGTTTCACAGTCTTCCTGAGAGCGGTTTTTGCCTCCCGAGACGAAGCCGATGATCCTTCCTTCCAGCTCTGCCACCATCACCACTTCACAAGTCGCGATGGCGTTTGACCAGTTGCGGGTGCTGGCTTCCAGATTGAGTGAATCCAGCTTCTGTTGCGGCATAATGCCAGGATAGGTCTCAAGCCAGCTCTGGATATGGACGGCAGCCATTCCGGAAGCGTCTTGTGAAGTGGCGGTCCTGATGATGTATGACATTGATAGCTGAGCTTCCTTTTTCTGTGCTGTATTCTGAATCTTGAGCGACCCAGAATATGACCCGAAGCTATATGTCAAGCAATGAATAGCTGGGCAGGACCGACGATGGCTTCAGAACGTGAACCACGGCTGATCATACCGGCGTCAAGCTCAGACTGGGCATCCAAGACTCAGGTCCCCGCGGAGAGGTGATTCCATCAAGTGGATCAGCTAAAGCAGTCAATCACTCCTTGCAGGCGATTACGAAGAAGAACTTTCTGGCACCCAGTTCGGTTATGGACATGCTGAGCGAAGTGTCCACACAGATTTGAGGTAAGGGCCAGGTCTCGCTTGAAGTAGTGTAGAAATCGAGGGCATAGACCTTGTAATACTCCGCGTCCAATACCGGGTCCCATTCCAGCAGGACGTTTGGCCCGGCAATGCTGATCCTCAGGTGCTGCGGAGCGGCTATCAAGTCTGCCGGGGTAGCGAAGCTCAGCTCTTCTCCATAAGCAGTTCCAGCGGCGTTGGTGGCATAGGCCCTGATGTAATAGGAGGTATCCGGAAGCAGGGCCAGCAGATAGTCTATAAACTCACCCTGCAGAGCGCTGTTGGATGTGTGCGGGCCGTCCAGATCAACTCCCGGGCTGGTGTCAAAACACACTCCACAAGCGGTGATGGCGCTAAAACCATCTGCCAGGATGTTGCCTCCCACCGTGGCGGAATAGCTGGCAAGATTGGAAGCCGGAGTGGTGCTGAGCGTCGGCAGTCCTATGCCAGTTCCATAGACGGGAATGAGCAGGTCCTCCACGCCTTCGGCCTGGCAGAGGATCAGATCGTCCAGATTACCACCGCTTTGAGGCTGGAAACGCACATAGACGCTGGTGGGAGCAATCAGGCTATCCACCGCGGGGATCTGGATAGTTTGCGTAAACACCCGACCTCCATCCCGGCTGGATAAGGACAGGCCATAATTGCCACCGACACTTAAGGTCAGCTCATCCCCCAGGATGCTTCCCTGGATCGTCATCTGAGCGGCTGGAGTCACGGAGCCGACCAGCGCTTCCCCAAAGCTGGGCAGCTCTGCAGGCAACACCGAGATCTGCGGCAGGAAGTGAGTGCTGAACACGCTCTGGGAGCTGTATGCGGTCCCGGCAACATTGGTGGCATAGGCACGCGCGTAGTAGCTGGTGCCGGAATCAAGGCCTTCCATCAGGGAGTAATACCAATCCGGCTGATACATCAGGGTGCTGTGCCAGTCCGAGATAGTGGGGCTGGGATTCAGGCTCCAGCAAATCCCGCATGCGGTCACAGGGGATAGGCCGTCGGATTGCACCAATCCTCCGATTTCCGCCGATGAGCTGGTGATATTGAAAGGAATGCTGATATGGACCTGCGGGATCGTGACTCCAAGCCCGGATAATGCTATTTCGCCAGCCGCTGTTCCCACGCTCAGAGGAGTGATGACATCGGTATAAGCTCCTGTGGATGGAGGAGTAAAGCGCACATAGACGGTGGTTTCCGGCAGGGTCTCAGCCGTCGGATAGAGCAGGAGCAGGGAGTCATATCCCGTGGACTGGTTCAGTGATATCGTGAAGCCGCTGTGGGAGCTCATCATCACCATGTCCACCAGGTGCTCGCCTGAGATGGTGAAGGATGCCGGAGCAGAAGTGGTGCCGATGGGGACATGGCCAAAATCCGGCAGGACGTGGGTGGATAAGCTGAGCTGCGGAGTCAGGGTGCTGAAGCTGAGCTCTTCCCCATAGACAGTGCCCAGCGTGTTGGTGGCAAAGGCTTTGACGTAATAGGTGCTGCTGTGGACCAGCCCGCTCAGAGAGAGGTCAAACCCACCACCCTGACCTTCGGAGAGCAGCACGTTGCCGTCGTCCAGATCGGGATCGCCCCAGGTGTTATAGACAATCCCGCGGGCAGAGATGAGCAGGTTTCCGGTGGAACTCAGTTCGGCGTGACAGATGGCACTGGCTGCCTGGATATCCGTAACTGATATAGTATTTACCTGCGGCTGGCTGATCCCCTCCCCGGTTACATCCACATAGGTGTCAGTACCGGTGTTGGTTGAGATTATGATCTGTCCGTCGTAGGACTGCGCTTCCATGGGGCCAAAACCCACCATGAAATCGCGTGACTCGCCAGGGTACAGATAGAAGCTGGTCTGGTTTCTCAGGCCTTCTTCAGGCCGCCCGGAAAGATCAGACCTGCCTCTGGGCCCGGGAATCGTGATGATCTCGTATCCCGCTGGAGTCGTAACGGTCCCGCTGAGCCCGATGCTGCCAGTGCTTTCAACGCTGAATCCCAGCATCGACACCATCCCTACCTGCAGTGATCCAAACTCCAGCGTTGCCGGACTGGTCTCGTATGCCGGCACTCCGATCCTCACCATCAACGGCAGCGCGTAAAAAGGATAGACCGGATCATTGGACATAAAGACCAGCTGGTTCATGTAAAATCCCTGGGGGATGCCGGTCGTATCGACGCTGACAGTGATCGGAACGGCTGGATCATCAGGGAAGATCAGGCCTGATACTGAAGCCCCGCCATTGAGGGTGATCCAGTTGCTGGGCAGTTGGGTGGTGCCGGTGATCGACAGGTCGTCTATGTGGATATCGTTGCCATATGCGCTGATTCCCAGGAGACCGACCCGCACGTTGGCGGTATGATTCACGCTGGAGAGGTCCACGTAGTGCTGGTGCCAACCCCACTGTCCATTGTAACGAGAGATCGGCGCGCCGACGTCTGTCCATGCTCCACCAGCGATGGATACCTGCACCTGGATCCGGTCGTCACGGGTATCATAACCGCTGTCATGGAACATCCAAAGCGACAGCATCACGCTGGTCTTGAGCGAGAGGTCCAGCACCGGGCTTTCCAGCCGGCTGCTATTTCCCACATTGGAGGTGTAGGAGTTGAAATATCCCAGCCAGGAGCCGCTGGAGGGTGGATTGCCGGAGGGATGGACGGTTGAGCTGTAACGCAGCCAGTCTCCAGCCGTTCCGCTGACCGGGGTTTCATTCCAGCCCGCGGGTGGCATCGCGTCCTCAAATCCGGTCTCCAGGATCACATCGCGGTCGCGCATGTAATTGACATAACCAAAGTAGCTCAGTGAGTCCGTTCCGGCATCAGTGAGGTTGGTAAGGATGCTTCCGGACTGTCCTGGCAACAAGTCAAACTGCAGCTGGGTGTTGTCCAGAAACAACTTAGCGCCTACCCCGTTGCCCGAGCAGAGCAGATTGAAGGCAGGTTGATCGGCGTTATGGGTCACTACCATGTAACCAGAGTATGGGATCGGTTCCTGGGGAGCAAAAGTAATCATATAGATACCGCTGGTTCCAGGAAGGTATGAAAAGCCCATATCGTTGCGGCTGAATTCCTGCTCGCTTTTGGCTTCCGGGATCAATTCCCTTGCTTCCGCGGTCCTGGTACCCACAAAACTGACACTGAATCCAGAGGGCATATGGATATCCCCTCGCAGAATGGCACTCCCCGGATTGGCGATCACCATGTACTGGGAAGAAGTGCTCATCCAGGTGACGTCGCCAAACGCGAAAGCTCCGGGGTTGACCTGAATCTCCGGAACGTCCGAAGACCAGTTGACGCGGCCAAAGGGATCGTTTTCATGGCCGGTTCCGGCAAAGCCACCGCTTTCTCCATTAAAGGATACTTCGCCCTGAGCGAGCGTCTTGCTCACGTTGAAGGTCTGGCTGCCGCCACTGGGGAAGCGGGCGTCTTGTATCTGGAAGGTCTGGGCGTTGTCGATCGCGAGCAGAGGACCGCCGCTGGTCCCAAACCGGAAGGTGCAGTGATGCAGAGCATGGGTGGGATCGACCAACGCGCCTGAGTTGATCCGGATGCCGTTGCTGCCGGGATATTCAAAGATAGTCCACTCTGATGACAAGGTAGCGCCGGAGTTCACTTCCAGGTTGTAAGTTCCACTCAAGCTGGTTATTAACGCCTGAGCTTCGCTGGTGCCAAGGGTTTCCAGGACGCCACCGCTGTTGACACTCAGGGAGGAGGAGGAATACATGGTCAATATGCCTCCGGGACCGATGGCAAGCTTGCCGTCGGAGTTGACATTCACCGATCCTTTGGTCTGCAATGAATAAGCACCCAGGTCCAAACAACCGCCGTCTATCGTTATAGTGCCAGACGTGTTGAGCGCGATATTGGAGCCCAGACTCAATGAAACAAAGGTGGTCCGGGAGGAGGATTTATCGATATGCAGATTCTTGAAACTGGCCGTACCGCTGTTGGATAGAACTCCGTTTTCTGTGCCGACGAAGTGCACAGTGCCGGTGTTGTCATTCCATATCCCGCCGGATGCGATGTTCAGATTACCGCCGATCTTGTGCGTGAGCCCGGAAGCTCCATAGCCCCAGGTGCCGGAAGTGATGGTCGCGTTGCCCTTGAGGTTCACCGGCTTGGCTGGCTGGAAGATGCCGGAGCTCTTGATTAAAAACAGATTGTTGAGCCCGATCTCGGCATATCCCACCGCTATGGTCTGATTGCCGCTGCCATTCAGAATCACCGATCCCGAAGCATTGATCAATCCGAGCTTGGGGTTGCTACCACTGTAAGTCATATTGCTGTCAGTGAGGTTGCCAGCCAGGTAGAAATCGCCTCCAGTCACTTCTATATAAGCGTTTTGTGCTATGCTTACGTCAGAATTGATCTGCAAAGTTCCATTCACACGCAATCCGCCGGAGACGACATTGAGCAGGTTTTGAACCGTGCTATTGCCGCTGCTGTTCAGGTATTGGGTGCTTAAAGGATAGTCAACCGTGACTTTATGAAATGTCTGAGCCCCGATCAGTGAGTGGAGAGGCAAATAGGCATACTGGTCCCGAAAAACCACTTCGCTGGTACCGGATGTGTATCCGGATGATCCCACGTTATTTACCCAATCTCCTCCTATTGTAAGAGCATGGCCGTTGCTGTGGAAGTTTCCGCTCGTAATCGTGATTGAACCCGTGACGATCGCGGGGGTCGACAACACGAGCATAGAACCGGGTTTATTGATTGTGACAGACGGTAATGTGTTGTTTGCTCCCATGTTGATATTGGCCTGGACACTACCGATAAACTCGATAGTCCCGTTGCCGGGGTCAAACGCGTCATCGCTGACGGCATAAAACCCCCTGCCGATCCTGATCACGGAAAATCCATCTGTGGCCCATTGAGCGCCACTCACAAATTGCAGCCCTTTGTTGGGGAATTCAATCGTGCTGCCATTGGTGGTCCAGGCGCAATTGGCAATCTGCCAGGTTCCGGTATAGGGGGCGTCGTTGACAAAGGTCCCCTCCCTGGTTTTGAACAAGGACGTGGCCGTGGTGCTAAAATTGCCGTGCACAAGCATCGCCGCTCTTCTGACGTCCAGCTCTCCACCCGTCATAGCCAGATCACCGTCGATCAGGAAGGTGTCCAGAGCAATGGCGGCATTGGTGGTCTGGGATTTCAGGATGCCTCCGTTGATCAGCAGGTTGCCGTGGATATGAGTGTCAATGGGATCAACATTGCGGTTGAAATCCAGATCGACCACGCTGTTCGCCCCGCTGATGCTCATGTTGCCAAGGACGTTCAGATGACTGCCGTCGAGTATCCTGAGCTGGCCGGAACTTATTTCCAGATCAGCATTTATGCTCAAAGTCATGTCCGCAGCCAGAATCAACCTGGCAGAGGGGCTGCTGTCAATCCTGAGGTGGTTAAAGGTCTCCGGGGAGCCGATGGTCGTGGTTAATCCACCTCCGATGAAGGTCACCAGTCCACTGCCTTCGATGAAGTTCGCCGGGGACGCGTTGTTTGTCCAGCTGCCACCAAAGCGGATATGGTCGGTGCTATTGTAGGCATAGAGATCGCCACCCTGGATGACAATGTCCTGCTCCACAGTAAGGGTGCGCTCGTTGACATAGAGCCTGCCGTTTTGCACCGTGCAGCTCTTTTTAACAGTGAGGTCGGCAAGCAGATAGACCGCTCCGGTGCTGCCGGCCTTGTCGATCACGATATTGGGCAGATAGTTTCCCGCCGCCAGGTTGATGTTTGATGAACGCTCTCCAATGAACTGCACCGTGCCGCTGCTGGCCTGAAAGACGCTTTCGCTGAGCGCGCGCAGGCCCCAGCCCAGCTTGAGGGTTCCGGACCCGCTCATGTTGAAGCTGGAGCCGATGCCAAACTGGATGCCGTTGTTGGTGATCTGGAAGTTGCCTCCGCTCAGGGTCGTCGTTCCGGCAAAGCTGTAATGCGATCCGCCGTAGGGCGTATCGATCCTGAAGGTGCCGCCGGTGATCTGGTTGGTCCCGGTGGCATATTGGATGTAGTTGTTATTCACATAGACCAGGCCGTTAGTTTGGTTGTAAAGACCTGAGCAGTAGAAGTTAAAAGCGCTTATTTCCGCGTTGTTGTTCACAGTCAGGCAGCCGCCCTCCCAGATATCGATCTTACCCTCCACGATCATGGCGTTGTTGTAGGGGTTGAACGTGCTGCCGCCATACACCACCACATCATTGGCATAAAAGAGCTTTATCATGCCTGTCGGGTCCAGTGTGCAGGAAGAGCCGGTCTTCTGCACCAGGATGTTTCCCAGGGTGAGGGTTGAAAGACCTGTGCTCAGAGCCGAGGGGCTGGTGCCGTAAAACTTGAGAATGGAAGCATCTCCCATCGTAAAACTGGTGCTGTTGTTCACGTTCATATTGCCTTTGATGGCCAAAGTCCCGGATACAATATCGCAGGTGGAAGCGCTGGACCAGATAACGCTGCCTTCCACGTTGACAATATCCGCCACCGAGTTCATCGCGAGCGTGCCGGTTATGGTCAGATTACCGGCTATCCCCAAGGTGCAGTCCTGGATCTCCAGCCGTCCCGTGGTTATGGTCGCGTTCCCGCCCACAACGGTATTACCGTTTATATAAACGGTGTTTGATGGGCTTTTTGCCACGTTGAGATGGTGGATTCTGGAGGGAGCGTTGACTATCACGCTTGAGTTCAGCCCCCCAACGGGCTCAACCGTCCCGCCGGTCATCACAAATCCACCCCGGGTGATCAACAAGCTTCCTGCCGTGCGGATCGTTCCTCCGTCCAGGTTGGAGGTCAAAGCATAGCAGCCGGATTCATATACCATGCCCCGAATCCCCAGCTCCAGCACACCTCCACCCATCGTGAAATTCACACTGCGGGAAGCGGCCAGGTTACATCGGCTACCCCCAACGATTGTAAATGTGCCACCGGTGATAGTGATGTCCGCGTTGATATCTAAGCTGTTGTCGCCATCCTGGGCCAGATTGATAGCTCCGGCGCTAAGCGTGAAAGTGCCGGCAATGTGAGGATCATAGAGGTCGGATGCCGAAAAGCTGCCTCCGCTCACGATGATCCTGCCCGAAGTCCAGTCATATTGCTGGCAGGAGACCACTTTGCCTGTCCCCAGCAGCAGAGTCCCGCTTCCGGTCTTGGCCAGCTCCAGGATCTGGGCATCGAGCTGTTGGACTTCTGAGATCCCAGACCCCGCAAAGATCACCCGGTTGTCTGTTCCATTCAGAGTACCGGTGCCTGTCCAGCTTCCCCAAACCGTCATTGCATAACCGCCGGCGTTGAT
>JAGOIY010000082.1:3014-8645 GCA_017995405.1 Candidatus Cloacimonadota bacterium | reverse complement strand
ACGAGGTCACTCAGGCCCAATATGAGCTGATCATGGGCTCCAATCCTTCCCTGCTCAGGGACCCTGCTCATCCGGTGGAAAACGTCTCCTGGCTGGACGCGGTGGAGTATTGCAACCGGCTCAGCATCAAGTCAGGCCTCACGCCCGTCTATACCTTCAAGGGTGCCAAATCAGACCCGGACGGCTGGCCCAAGGGCTGGAAGACAGACAGCTCCAGCCACAACAAGATCTCGGTATTCGGAATTGCCAACGGCTATCGCCTGCCCAACGACTACGAATGGGAGTTTGCCTTCCTGGGCGGAAACAAGTATTCCGGATACCGTTTCAGCGGTGGAAACAAGCTGGAGGAACTGGGCTGGTACATTGCCAATTCAGATTCCACCCACCAGACCGTGGGCCTCAAGTCCCCCAATGAACTGGGACTCTTCGATCTGTGCGGAAACGTCCGCGAATGGGTGGGGGAAAAGCTCAAATCCGGTGATGCCAGAGCCCTGGGAGTGGACAGAGACGCAGTCCGGATCGTGAGGGGAAGCGGATACCTGAGCCCCGAAGAAGATTGCGGGGCTGGGATCAAAACCTGGCACGACCCCCTCTACAAAGCCCCGGATTTGGGGTTCAGGGTAGCCAGAAAGCTCAAGTAAACTTCCGCTTAGCCTCGTTCAAAACACTCACCCATCACCCAAACCTAACCCAAGCTTAAGCATGGGATAGGCATGGGATAGGCACGGGATAGGCATGGGTGGCGAAAGGGGAAGATGTCCCAGGCCAGATTCTCTATAAGTCTCCGATTGGGTGGATCAGGCCAACGCTAGCCCAGGTATTGAGCATCAACACAGGGGCCAGTTCTGATCTGAAGACATGCCTAACCTGGCTGCAGGGTGATGTAAATCAAAGAGGCTCAGGTCCTGCCCCTGGCTATATCCTGCTGCCTGACAACTGGTTAAATTTCCAGGCCCAACAAATGACCAAGCTCTTGTTTCTGATATATGTGGGGACTGAAGATCAGAAACAGCGGCTCAGTTCTTTGGGGCAGAGGATCGGAGACGCGCGTATAGAGCCTGAGCTGGATTACAGACATGCAGGGATCCTGGGTAATGGCAGCCCAGATTGAGCCAAGAGTCTGAAACTGGAGATGGCTGGGGTTCTGAGGGCTGGTGATTGCCACCGTATCGAGCCAGGCGCTGGCATAGCTTTCGGTAGCGCTGCAGTGGATGCGCTGCTGCCTTCCATCCTTGTGGCCCAACAGATAGCCGTCTTCTCCACGCTTGTGACCAAGCTGCCTGTAGAGGCTGAGGTTGAAGTTGTAATACTGCCTTCTGCCTCCCCAATCGCTGATCTCACCCAGCAGCATGAGCACCGGTACGCCCGGCAGCGCAAGATAAAACTGCCTGAATACCAGGCCCTTCTGGGGACCAAACTGCTCCACTCGGGTGCTCAGTGCCAGCCCTTGCCAAAGCGTGCCAAACTGGTCTGTGAGGCTGGCCGCTTCCACCGTGTGTAACTCTTCCAGCTGCTTGCGTTTGGATACATCAGCCGGGGTGAGAGACAGGCCTCCCGGAAAGGGGTTGTAAAAGCCCTTGGCAGCGTAGTCGGGATAGGCGTTGTCCAGATATTCCAAGCCCTTGTGTTTCAGAGATATCAATCCCGGCAAGCGGGCATCCCGGGCCGCGGTGATTGTGATCTGGCCATTATCGAAGCTCAATAGCTGAGCATCTTCCCGGTAAGAACTTTCGCCGCGGGGATGGAGCAGCAGCTGGCTCCTCTCAATATCCGTGTAGGGCATTCTTACTGATGCCTTTACGAGCTCCAATGGCTGATCCGGCGCTTGCGTGAGGTCCCAGCTCAGCCTGCGGATGCCGTCCTCGTTGACAGGACTGTCCAGCACCGCTGGCTTGGACACGCAAGAGCTTTCCAGGCTGTAAGTTGCCTTGAGTTCCATATCCAGATTCTGGATGAGCTCGGCCCGGCAGGGCAGTTTCAAAACGGGATCACCCTGATTGGCCCGCAGTTCCACACCGCTGCTGATGGGCTGGGTTGGGACTCTACCCCGCGCCAGATTGCGCAGTTGCCAGGAGTTTTTGAAAACGTCGAGGTGAATCTGCAGAGGCTGAGGAGCGTCCAGGCCCTTTGCTGCCAACGCCTTGAGGTCCACTTCCCAGGCCAGCCAATAGCGATCCGGGGTCAGCCTGGTATCCTCAGACCAGATCAAACCGATGCTGGCATCGTCGGTTTCAGAAAACAGCCAGTTCTCCTGAGGGCAGGCTCTGGGCAGGTCGCAGCAGCCAAAATCCAGCAGCTCTTTGTCAGTCTCCACAATCCGTCCGTCGAACCAGAAGGATAAACGGCCTTCGTAGATGTTGAAGGGCAGTTTGAGCCAGATCTCGTCCCGGTCTTCGGGAAGGGCCAGGCAGCGCGGAAAAACCTCTACCAGGCCGCTGTCCCAAAAACGGTAGATAAGGGCAAACTCCAAGCCGTAAATGTCTTTGGAACGAAAGCGGTTTTCGGTCTCGATATAGTCCGGGCCCTGATTGAACAGGGTCTGATAAGGCAGAGCGGATTCCAGCTCTTCACTGTAGGGCTTGCCGGGCTGGGGACACATCAGCGAGATGCCGTTGCAAAACAGACGGCCTACCCAGGCAAAGTTTTTGCTGCCCTCCTTGTAGGAGCGATAGGAATTGAGGGAATTGACCATGAAGCTGGCATCCGGGTTTTCACTGCCATGCCTGCCCCGCGGCTGATGCAGGATGAGGGAGGGATTGAGACAGAAATCCAGGGCTGATCCTCCTTCAGGAGTGGCTTCCACCCGGATTTTGGGATTATAGACCAGGGCCTGGTCACAGCTAAACTCCAGCTCCAGCCAGCGGCGGCCCTCAGCTTCGGAAGTGATAGAGAACTCGCTCTCACGCAGGCAGATATGCTCATGCTCCTCGAGCCTGATCTCAAAATAGCAGTCACGGTCGAAATGGCTCTCCAGATTGAGGTACATCTTGTACCAGAGGCCTGGCTGCAACAGCGAATCCACGTTGCGCAGTGTGGCTGTGAGCGGATACTGCACCCGCAGGCCGATGGCCATCGAAAAGACATGTCCATCGAGGGTGATCATACATCTTACGCGGGGACTGGTTTCCCACTCGCTCACCTCTTTGTCCAGGGGATTGGGAAGATAATCTGATTCCAGCTCGAGGCTGCTTTCCAGCAGGCCTGAGTGCTGAAAACTATGACTGATACCGGCGTCGTTGAGCCCGTCCAACCTGATCTCCAGGGCTTTTCCACTCAGATTGGAGAGGCTGTAACGCAGTTTGCGGGGAATTCCGAAGACGGGCTTGGGCTGCTCAGTGGAGATCGCTATTTGGAAGTCCGGGGTCCGGATGGCCACGATGCCGCGTCCGCTGCGCTCAAAGCTGATCTCGAGGCGTCGGCCGTCCTTTTCCCAGCTATAGTCATAGATGTCAAAACCGTGCTCGTCACGGCCGTCCGGTTCGGTATCCAGCACCCGTTTGCAGTCTTCATACCAATCAAAGACATCCCACCAGGGCTTGAGGATAGCCAGTTTGAGGAGACCCGGTAAAAAGTTCATCAGATGGGTGCTGTTGTTTTCCATCTTCTCCCAGAAAAAACCGCATTTCTTGTAGAGGGGCACGGCCTTGGTGTTGCCAGCCCAGGTGAAGAGGTCCAGACGCTCATAACCCAGTTCCGCGGCCCTGAGGACGCAGCGTTTCACGAGATCACGTCCGATGCCTTTGCCGTGGTGACTGGGAATCACGTTCAGGAGCTCGATGTAGGCCACACCTGGTTCCTCGGTATAGTCCGTGAGCTTGGCATAGCCCAGCACGCGCTCGCCCTCCACGCTCAGATAGAGATTCAGATATCTGGTGCTGGATTCCTCCTGGCACACTCTGGCCTCGCTGCTATTGAAGACGCGGCCGTTCCAGCCTTCGCCGCTGGCATTCCACATGGACGCGACGGCTTTGGCGAATTGATGAGAATATTCCACGATTTGGGTTTGTGACATCGTGACTCCCTTGCGCGTTGATTTGCCTGTGTGGGACGTTTTTTGCTGGAGATACATTGTGTCAAGGATTATGTTGGATCTTTTCAGGCTAATACCGGTAAGGGGTAAAAAACTTTCCAGCTACTTCCGGGGCAGGCATCACAAAATCCTGTGTGATGAGCGGGTTGAAGTCCATAGATACGGCTTCTGTATAAGCGTTTGAAGTTGTGGTGAAGAGATCTGAAGTCTTCAGTGAGGGTCCATACCGCGTTTGGCACCAGTTCCTCCGTCAGTCTGTTGCGATTTCACTTGACATGCACAGCAATTCGGCATTTTGTGATAAAAACCTCTCAGGGAGTAATGATGAAGCCCAATAGCTTGAAGATGTTTATAATGCTGGTGGCCATTCTGGCCGCGACGACCCTGGCCGCCCAGACGGACACAGCCTTTTCTCCCACGATCAAACACCGGCGCGGCTCTCTGGGAATCGGATACGGCCTCTGCTATGCCGGTCTGGGCTTCAACGGTGACTATAACATCAACGACGATATTGCTGTTTCTGGCAGCATCGGCACCTTTGGCTATGTGGGCGGCTGGGAACTGGGCGGCAAGTATTACTTTGGCCAATTCGACAGCACCTTTCGTCCGATGTTGTCAGCCTGGTATGGCGTGAACGCCATGATCGTGGCCAGGCCTGATAATCCGGGCCTGCCGGACGTCACGGAAGCGCACCACGGTTTTTGTCTGGGAGCGGGGGGCCAGTGGATGTTCAGCAAATCCAAACGGCATGGCTTTGACGCCGGCATCCTCTACATCCTCACGACCACTCAGGCCAAGCGCATCGAAGAGCTGGAATCCCAAGGATATGGCACTTTTTCCAAGGGCAGCCGCTTCCTCTTTTCCTTTGGCTACCGCTACGCGTTTTAACAGCCGGGCTGATTAGAACAACTCTCTAACAATAACAGGTTCT
This sequence comes from Candidatus Cloacimonadota bacterium, assembly GCA_017995405.1. GTDB lineage: Bacteria > Cloacimonadota > Cloacimonadia > Cloacimonadales > Cloacimonadaceae > UBA3900. Next base: position 3,684 of record JAGOIY010000082.1, on the reverse strand, counting down.
CTTCCCAGTCCTGAAGGGCAGATCCGGATCACGCAATAATATCACTTGACGTGATCGGCACCGCAAAAGAACAGTCTCCCAAACCATTGACTGGAGTCCTGAATGAAAGCTCACATCCTGCTGATATGTGGTTTTGTCTGTCTGGCTACCCTATTGTGTGCCGTTGAGAATCCCGCCCTGCCAAGCCTCCGCCTCGAGGAAAAACCCAGTTTTCACCTGATGGGAAAGTCCTTGCGGGACAATCGTGATCCCGGCGTCCTGCTGATGCTGTGGCTGGACTTTTTCAAGACGGCTTCCATCGTTCCAAAGCCCATCCCCGGAGTGGAATACGGCCTTTATGCTTATGGTGACGGCCTATCCCCCACCACCGATCAACAAGTTATCTATCTGGCCGGGTACGAAGTTCCCAGCCTCAATATCAAGCCCTCGCTGCTCAACGCCACCACGATCCCGGCAGCCAGATACGCTGTGTTTGAACACGTTGGTTCATTTACAAATATCCTCGGCACTATCGACAGTATCTTCAGCACCTGGCTCCCGGCCCACAATCTCACGCCCGCGGCCCAGTTTTACTTTGAACGTTATGACGAAGACAGCAAGATCGAAAGCGAAAGCACCGTGATCGAAATCTGGGTGCCGGTGGAGCTGAAAAACTCGAACTGAAGCTGCC
>JAGOIY010000082.1:0-2914 GCA_017995405.1 Candidatus Cloacimonadota bacterium | reverse complement strand
GCCGCTGCCCACTTTGCTCTACTCCCCGGAGAGCTTATCTTTACAAGTAAATCCGGCTTTTGGCGCGGAGCTTGCTTCAGCCAATTTGTTATCTAAGCGATGGAGATAATGCCATGAAACGGTTTATCAGCTTGTTTATTATCCTGACAGGATTGGCAGCGCTGAGCGCGATGCCGGTCGATGAAATCAGCTCCTCGCGGGTGCTGCAAGCCCAGTTACAAAGGATGGGATGTCCCCAAGCGCGGGTCAGTCATCAAGAGACGCTTTGTCATCAAGAGACAGCCCTGGCGCGGGCCTATGAGCTCGACTCGGGAGGATATGTGGTTGTGAGCGCGGATGATATTCTGCCCCCTGTGATCGCATATTCCATCCACGACAGCTTTGGCCCCTCCGAAGATAACCTCCTGGCTGATTTAATCAGGGCCGATCTGGCTTCCCGGCTGCAGGCCCATCACCAGGGACTCTACTCAGAAGACCATCAGGCGGCCTGGCAAAACCTGCTGGGCTCAGCAAGCGTCAGAGACTTTCAGCAATGGCCTCCGGACGGATATTCCACCACGGGAGGCTGGTGTAAAACCCTCTGGAATCAGACGGCCCCCTACAACAATCTCTGCCCCATGGACCCGGTAACCAACCAGCGCAGCATCGCTGGATGCCCTGCCGTGGCGATCGGCCAGATCGTCAACTATCACGAGACGCTCAACGGCACCGTGTTTTCGGATGCCGACGACTATCATCACAACTATTCCGGCCGCAACTATTGGATAGACGACGACGCTGCCACCTTGTCCTTTCCCAGCTTCCCACAGCTAAACACCTATCTGGCCAGCCTCCAGCACAATTGGAACTATCAACAGGACCAGCTGGCCACCGACCGGGCCGCCCTTATCTTTGCCTGTGGCGTGGCGGCCGAGCAGGTTTACAGCTCTCAGGCCAGCGGCACCTTTGCCGTCAGCCAGGCCTACGCGGCTATCCAGAGATTCGGTTTCAGTGGCAGTCAGTTGATCACCGATCCCGAGAGCAACTACAGAGACCTCATGGCCCAAAACATGATGAACGCCCAGCCGGCGCTTCTGGCAGTGGTCACTCCCGCCTGGGATGCAGGTCACAATGTGGTGGTGGATGGCTACAACACCGATGGCTTTTTCCACGTCAATTTTGGCTGGGGCGGCTCTTACAACGGCTGGTATCAGATCCCCTCCGGGATTCCCTACAACCTCACCGTGCTGGAAGGCGTGGTGCTGGATATTCAAGCTTCCCAGCCACTTTTCAACCTGCCGGAAGAGATCGTCTTCAGTGACAACAACCACGTCCAGGCGGAGCTGATCAACATTTCGGCCAACCCGGTGGAGATAGAGGCCATCCAGATCAGACCGGGTGCCTTCAATCCCGATCCCTACTTTCTCATCACCCTGTCGCATGCTCCTCTGCCTTATATACTTGGAGTCGGACAGAGCCTGCTGATTGGGATCAATCTGGTGGAGGGCGATGACGCTCCCCGAGAGATCATCACGCTCGATCTGGCCGTCATCCATGCCACCGGAGTCCATCATATCCCCATCCGGGTGGATACCACCTTCTTGAGTCCCAACGCGGATGAGCACATCCCGCCTCTTCAGTCTATCCGTCTGGGGCCCAATCCTTTCCAGAATAGACTCACCATCCGGACCGAGGGTGAGATTCCCTCCCAGGCCTGCGTCTATGACCTGAGGGGCCGTAAACTCCAGGAGCTGAGCATCGAACCGGCAAGCCCTACCCAAGCCTCATTTATGTGGGATGGGCGGGACATGGCTGGCCACAGCTGCCCCGCTGGTGTTTACCTTGTGAGGGTAAAGAGCGGCTCCGGAAGCAGGGTCTTGAAGGTGCTAAAGCTCTGATAGATCAAGATTTGAGAATGCTCAGATAAAGCCACCGGCAGGAGATCACAGACTCACGCGGACCTCGCCATTCCACTTTGCGGATCTTGTGAATCCTGTCATCCTGCGATCCGCGCTCTGCTCTATCGGGTGTACAGGCCCGGTCTGCAACTTCACTTTGCCCAAAGCCAAAACCCGCGTATAATGTTAGTAAAGTATCACGGCCCAAGGGAGAAAACATGAACATACCTTTCAACCTCAAACGCATGCTCGATACCGAATTGCACTTCCCCCAACGCTTTACCAACATGGTGCAGAAAAACTACGGGCTTATCTACTTCAACGAAGGCAACAAGAATTCCTGGGACAGCAATCACGCCGTGATCACAGACCTGATCGGGGTGGAATCATCCGTGAGAGACATCGAGTCTTTCTACAAAAGCAAAGGCATCAATCCCCGCGTCTTTTGCTCCTACCAACAAGGTGAACTGGACAAACTCAGGCCCTCACTGGAGAACCACGAATACACGATCGAGATGAGGCCGGACAAGTTTTTTGTCCACGATCACGAAAGCGCCCTCAAACCCGTACCCGGTATGAGGATACAACGCGTCCGCAACCTCACGATCGACATCATGGAGACCATCGCCATGGAGTTTGGCGGAGACTTTACGATCAGGGTGGCCGAGCGCCATCTGCAGCACCCTTCCTATCATCTGCTCTGCGGTTATTGGGAAGAGGAAGTGGTGTCGCTGGCTTCGGTGGGTATCTTTGCCGGCTACAGCAGAGTGGACGATGTCTATACCCGCAGCGCTTATCGCGGCAGAGGTTTCGCCGGCGCTATGATGCACTATCTGATCGAGTATCACCGCCAGCTTTCCCAAAACTATCTCTACCTCTATTCCTCTCATCCGGAATCGATCCGCGTCTATCAGAAAGCCGGCTTCAGCGAAGTACCGCTTGATATGCCCAGTTGGATGGCCCACAAGGAGTTGCAGGTCTTCGGATAAGGCATTTTCTGTTTGAAAACAGAGCAACAGAGAGACAGAGACTATAGA
>JAGOIY010000081.1:7175-8661 GCA_017995405.1 Candidatus Cloacimonadota bacterium | reverse complement strand
GTGGAATAGGGCTCCGTGATCTGGAAGACCCCGGCCCGGGCGGATTTGAGCTTGCCCAGCTTGCTTTTTGCCGATCCTGTGATCTCTTTGGCCCGGTCGAGAGCGTCCGCGGTCGCTTCCGCGATCAGCTGTTTCTTCAGTTCCGGCAGCTTGGTGTAGAGGTATTCCAGGTTGCTTTGCTGCATGAGCAGTCCGCGATCCGCGAAGAAGGAAGGATCGAGGGCGATCTTTTCCACCTTGGGGATGTCGGAAGAGAGGATGTAGAGGGTCTGATTGACGCTGTAGGATACCAGATTGCCATAAGTATCGTTCACCGGTGAGCTGGTGGGGGGCTGGATGTTGATGTCCTTTTCGGTGAGGCCCTGCGCGATGAGGCTGGATTTGAAATCGGCCACGTCTTTGGAGAGGCTGTTGTAGGCGTCTTTGAGACCGTCAACGCTGGTCCCTTTTTGGAGAGAGAGGGTCCACTTCACCAGGTCGGATTCGAAGAGTTTGCTGGAATAACCCGTCACCTTCAGGCCCCGGTCCACCTGGCGGCTTTGCAGGAAAAAGGAACCAAAGACGGTGACGCCGATCACAAAGGCTACAGACGCAACGATAACGCCGCGGTGTTTGCCCTTGTCCTTTTCAAAGATCTCCAACGCGATCAGGCCCAGCACCACAGCGATGGGCAGCCAGAGGTGGTTTGAGAACATATTAACTCCTTATCGGAAATAGGTTTAGTCCAGATGATCAGTGAAGCGGGGCTCTCCCGAGATCTCCACATGGCGCTGCTGGCCGTCATAGACAAAACGGAGAGAGAGGGTTTTATAAGGTAGCAGTTTTTCAGCCAATTCCGGCCATTCGATCAGGGTGACGCCACTTTCGATGATATCGAAGATTCCGAGGTCCATAAGCTCGTCTTCAGTTTTGAGGCGATAGAGGTCCAGATGATAGAGTGGCAGGAGGCCGGTGTGGTATTCTTTGAGCAGCACAAAGGAGGGGCTGTCGATCTCGTCACGGATGCCGAGGGCTTTACCTATCTCTTTGGCGAAGAAGGTTTTGCCTGCTCCCAGCTCGCCATAGAGGCAGAGCACGTCTCCGCATTTGAGCAGCGGGGCCAGGTAGGTGGCCAGCTCTGCGCTGTCCTGAGGGGTGTTGAGCTTGAATATCTTGTTCATGAGTATATCCTTGGTATGTTTAATCTATTAATTTGGCATTGCCTTATCAGTCTCACATGAAGCTTGAATAACAGGAGTGAGTAAATGTAAACTTGGAGTTCAAAGCTCCTGGGCAGATAATACGGTTAAATCTCTGCCTGACGGGCGTGGGACTTCGAGCAGTGCATCGGAGCGCGTGGTTCCTTCGGTGGGCTGGTTGAAGTCCAAGCGGCCCGCAAGTTCGCTGCCATATATAGCTTTATCCTGGCCGCTTGAACTCCAACGGGTACGGCCCGCAAGTTCGCTGCCATATATAGCTTTATCCTGGCCGCTTGAACTCCAACGGG
>JAGOIY010000081.1:0-7075 GCA_017995405.1 Candidatus Cloacimonadota bacterium | reverse complement strand
CGGCCCGCAAGTTCGCTGCCATATATAGCTTTATCCTGGCCGCTTGAACTCCAACGGGTACGGCCCGCAAGTTCGCTGCCATATATAGCTTTATCCTGGCCGCTTGAACTCCAACGGGACAATCGGTGACCAATAAAAAGTCCCAAAAGCAGGTCCGGCATTCGGAGCCGCCTTTGGGACCGTTTCGGTTGCAGTCCTGAGTATATACTATCCGGCTTTCTGGCTGTGGTCAAGCAAAAAAGCGCGGACCAGGTTCATTTGGAACGTTTGGGACGGCAGGTGGCGATGGGGAGGATCATCTCTTCCAGAGAGACGCCGCCATGCTGGAAAGTGCCGTTGTATTGCCTTTGATATTGATGGTAGGCATTGGGATAGACGAAATAGTAGTCGTCCTTGGCAAAGATATAGTTGTCCACGATGCTCTTGGAGGGGAGGCCATACTCGGAGGGCTTTTTGGCAAAGAGGGCGTGACGGTCGTTGGCTGTGAGGTTTTTGCCTTCTTTGTAGCGGACGGTGATCGAGGCGTCGCGGTCTCCCACCACTTGGGTGGCGCGGTTGACCTTGATGGAGCCGTGATCGGTGGAGATGATGCAGATGGCATCCTGTTTGGCGATGAGTCTGAGGGCTTCGTAGAGCGAGGAATGCAGGAACCAGTGTTTGGTGAAGGCGCGCAGACCTTCTTCGTGAGGAATGGTCTCCTGAAGGATCTGATCGCGGCTGCGGTGATGGGCAAGGAGGTCCAGGAAGTTGTAGACCAGCACCACCAGGTTTTCCTTGTTCCAGGTCTCGATCTTGCGCAGCACGAAGTTGCCTTCTTCCATGTTGAAGATCTTCACATACTTGGAGGCGGGCTCGAGGCTGTAACCGAGCTCTTTGATGTGCTCGTCCAGCAGCTGGTGCTCGTTGCGGTTGCGGCTGTTGTCCAGTTCTCCGCTGGTGACCCAGTATTCCGGAAAGCGTTTGGCGATGTCGATGGGGAGGAGGCCGCTGAAGATGGAGTTTCGGGAATAGGGTGTGGCGGTGGGCAGGATAGAATAATAGAGGTCCAGCTCCTCGTCAAACAGCTCTTTGATATAGGGTTGGATGGCCAGATACTGGTCCAGGCGCATGCAGTCTATGATGATGAAATAGATGGGCACGTTCTCTTCGAAATTGGGCGCGATGTATTGAGACACGACGTCGAAGGAGAGGTTGGGCCGGTCGTCGCTCATCAGCCATTTGCGGTAGTTGCGTTCCACGTAGTTGGTGAATTCGGTGTTGCAGTTGCGCTTTTCCAGAAAGTGGGTCTGGCGCAGGCCTTCGTCGTTGACTTCGTCGATCTGGAGTTCCCAATAGGCCATCTCGCGATAGATGTTGGCCCATTCTTTCCAGTCCGGAGCGTCGAAGAGCCTCTGATTGAGCTGGGCCATGTAGCGGGTGTATTGCTCGCCGATCTGGTTTGCCCTGATCTCGTCCGCCTGGAAGATTTTTTTGATGGCCATGATGATCTGGTTGGGATTGATGGGCTTGATCAGATAGTCTGAGATCTGGGAGGCGATGGCTTTGTCCATCAGGCCTTCCTCTTCGCTCTTGGTGACCATCACGATGGGCAGGGAGCTGTTGATGCGCTTGATTTCCTGCAGGGTGGTGAGGCCATCCAGACCTGGCATCATCTCGTCCAGGATCACGAGGTCGTATTTATGTTCCAGCACCTGCTCGATGGCGTCGGTGCCGTTGTTGCATGTATCCACGAGGTAGTTGCGCTCTTCCAGAAAGAGTACAAAGGGTTTGAGCAGATCGATTTCGTCGTCCACCCAGAGTATTTTCATTTGCTTCAAGGTGTATCCTCCTTGTTGTCTTGAACTTCGGTTTCGAAGGCACGCTGCCGCTCTTTGACGACTTTCTTTACCGATTCGGGATCGGCATCCTGAAAGTAGAGCGCCAGCTTGAAATTGAGATCGGCGCGGGAACAGTTGAACCACGCCAGCATCTTTTCCATATACTGATCTACATACACCTTTTTGAGGTCTGTGTCTTCTTGTTTGGCCTTATCCTTAAACTCCTTGATATGGTCTCTGAGGTCTTTGGTGGGCATCTCGGCAGCCATTTCCACCCACTGGTCCCTTTCTCCCCAATCGGCCTTCTGGACGAGGGGACGGATCATCTGCAGACGATCGAAGCCGATGTCTTTGATGGTGGATTCATCCACGTCCATCTCTTCAATAAAGAGATCAAAGGTCTGCACCAGCTTGCCGGCCAGGCTGCCGCTCATTTTATACTCGGCCTCGATGAAGTCTTTAAAGCTCTCATAGCCTTTAAATTTGAAGAGTTTGGTACGCTTGATGTCTGAGAGCAGCTGTCCCAGAGTGAGGAAGTTATCCTCCAGGGCCTGGCTCAGATTGGCCACGGCGTTGAATTTTTCATCGGGGGTCATGGTTTCGGTGTGTTCAAACTTGGGTTTCATTGGTGTTCCTCAGTGATCTTTATTGGATAATATACTTGTGATTGAGATGGAAAGACGCCCTCACGCGTTTCCGTGGCATAATCCTGCAGGGCTGTCTGGATTGATGATGCCAGATCGGCATAGGTCTTTACAAACTTGGGACGCATTCCGCTGAAGCCCAAAAGGTCGTGCCAGACGAGTACCTGGCCGTCTGTGTGACGGCCCGCGCCGATTCCAATCGTGGGAATGGCAATGGACTCCGTGATCTCTTTGCCCAGCAGTTCCGGAATGCCTTCCAGCACCAGCATAAAAGCGCCGGCTGCTTCCAGAGCTTTGGCCTGGCGTAAGAGCTCGTCGTGCTCTTTGACGGTCTTGCCCTGCACCTTATACCCACCAAAACGATGCACGCTCTGAGGCGTGAGGCCAATGTGAGCGCAGACGGGGATCTCGCAATCCACTATGGCTTTGACTGCATCGACGCGAGAGGGGCTGCCGCCTTCAAGCTTGACTGCATTGGCGCCACCGAGTGCGATCAGGTCCGCGGCGTTGAGCTTGGCGGCTTTTGTGCTGTGATAGCTCATGAACGGCATATCCGTCACAATAAAGCTTTGAGGAGCGCCTCTGCGGGTGGCAGCACTATGGTGAAGCATATCTGCCATAGTCACTTGCAGAGTTGTGTCGTAACCCAGGACCACCATGCCGAGGCTGTCACCCACCAGGATCAGATCGATCCCGCTTTGGGCGGCGATTTTGCCCATGGCATAGTCGTAAGCCGTGACCATCACGATCCGGCGTCCTTCCACTTTCATCTGTTGAAAGCTGGTTACGCTCAGCTGCTCTTTGTCAGTCATTATCGGTTCCTTCCATTTCCGTGTCATCTATATCGTCATCGCCGCGCTGGGAATCATCTTCCAGCATATCACCGTTGTAGCCATTGGTGCCGATCATCATATCGTAGATGGTCCCGCCATTGGCATACCATCCCAAAAAGCGGCCCCGCAGACGTCCCATCCTGTAATTGGCGCTCATCTGGGGATTCCCGTTGGGATACCAAAGATAGAGAGGACCGTTCTGCAGGCCTTGATGGAGGTGGACCACCCTCAGGAGCTGGCCATTTTCATAGCGCTCGAAAGCGATTCCGGTAAAAGGCTGGCCTTTCAGGCTGAAATTGGCGTCCTTCTCCACCAGGTCCTGAATGGGAATGGCGGTTGAGGGCAGGGTGTAGCGCTTGAGGGCCACGAATTCTTCGGAATTGCCTTGGGCAAAAAGCCCCTGGGATGCGATCGCGGCGATGAAGAAGAAAAGCAGAGGCCACTTCAGGTAGCCAGGCTCTGATGCGTAAAACTTTCTCCTGGGAGCGGTAAGAGCGCTCCGGTATGATCTGGAATCTATTGACCACATTTTCAAACTCCCTTGGGGACGTCAACTGCTTTTTTTTGCAGTCCCCGGTTTGTTTATCCTATTGACTGGCTTGAGAGATATGTCACGGGTGTTTCAAACCAGCAATGAGCATAACTCTCTAAATACATTATAATCAGCAGTGAGAACAACCCAAAAAGATAAGACCGGGCGCGGGATCCCTGCCCGGTCTCATATTAAGGTCAGATAATGGGTTTAGCCGTTTTTCTCAGGTAGGGAAGCCCCAGTCCTGCCACTAAGGCCAGGATGGATGCCAGCAGACCGATCAGACTGAGGGTGACTCCTCTCTTGTAAGATTCGGGAGCGAAGAACAGCTTCAACTGATGCTTGCCGGCAGGTATCTTCAGACCGCGCAGGGCGTAATTGGTGACCTGGATGGAGATTTCTTTGCCGTCCAGGGTGGCTTTCCAGCCGGCGGGGTAATAGACCTCGCTGAGCACCAGGAAGGCGTCTTTATCGGTCTGGAGCTCATACTCCAGAGTATGCATCTCAGCTTTAGTCTGTTTTACCATGGTGGAATCAGGCTTGGTAACTCCCTGGACAGGGCTCTCCACATAGGCGGTTTTGCGGGGATCAAAGCTCTCGGCGCTCATCAGTTCCAGGATAGAATCAGCCGGGCTGACCTGCCGGACTTCATCTACAAACCAGGCCCTGGGCAGCACGTTGCGGTTTTCATAGATGGTGATCCCATCCTCTGACGTGAAGACTGGCCTGATCTGGGTGAGGAGGCTGTCCATCGGAATCGCTTCCGGATGGACGAAGTATTTGGCATTCAGCATACTGAGCACCGGCATGGGTATCTCTCTGGGCTGCTGGCCATCCTCGACCGCGAACAGGCCCATCAGATATCTTTGCCATTCGCCGGGACGCTGTTTGGCAGGATTGCCGTCCAACAGCTTGAGCAGATCGTCATAGCGCTTCAGTTTGGCGGCTGAATAACCCGTCACGATCTGATGATGATATGCCCACTCGCCGCTTGGCTTGGGCAGTGAACTCTGAGTGAAAAGGCTCTGGGAGATAGGATAGATCCGGTGAGGGGTCTTGTCGCGCAGCATAAACTGGTCATAATCGGCGGCCTCGAAGCGGTTAAGATATTGCTCCACCGGTTTGAGGTCGCGCATATGCTTTCCGGTATAGACCCAGAGGTCTACAAAGATAGTCAGCGTGATCAGGATCATGAAGGCGGTGTTTTTCAGCTTGCCGATCGCTCTCAGATAGGCAAAACCCAGGCTCACGGTGAGGAGCAACAAGCTCAGCACTCCGCTCTTGTAAAGGAGGTCCAGCCTGGAAGCGATCAATTCAGCCGGGACCTGATCATAGCCGCGTTGTTTATACTGGGCCAGTTCTCCCGCGTTGCTAAAAGACAAGCCTCCCAAGAGAGTTTTGGAGAGTGCCAGCCACAGAATGAAGAGACCTCCACCGATCCAGAACAGCCTCAGCAGCAGTTTGCCAAAGCTCTTGTCCTGGGCTTCCGCTCTGTCAAAGAGGGTGTCCAGACCCAGGGCAGCCAGCATCACGGCATTGATCTGCACCATGGTGAGGATCATGGAAGGCACCCGGAATTTGTTGAAATAGGGCAGATACTTGAGCAGCAGATCAGACAAGGCGGGAGCGAAGCTGCCAAAGGACATCAGGGTAAAGATAAGTGACGTGATCCACATAAAGACGGCCAGGCGGCGATGCTTTTTGCCCAGCACGGCCAGGATGCCAAAGGCCAGCACCACGATCCCAAAGTAGTTGTAAATCTGGGTGAAGGGCATAAAGCCCCAATAAGTCTGATTGATGCCGCCAAAGAAGTCCGGAATGATGAATCCAAGGATCTCCAGAGGATGGAAGCTCCAGCCCTGCGCGTAAGCTGTCTCCAATCCGGCAGAACCGCCTCGCATGGTGTAGTGGCTGTATTCCATGGTGCTTAAGTAGGGATTCATCACTGCCAGCAGCGTAAGTCCAAACGCGGCAGCAGTCAAAGCGGTAAAGAGCCAGAACTGTTTATGGTCCCTTGCCCTGAGGCTTTCGATCAACTGCCAGAGCCAGTACATGCCCATAAATAGATAGAGGTAATAGGATATCTGGGGATGATTTTCCCTCAGTTGCACGATCAGAGTGGTGGCCAGGAAGCCCAGGCCCAAAAGACCAGGTTTTTGCCTGAGATAAAAGAAGGCCCAGATCACCCAGGGGACATACATGATAGCCCGGAACTTGGTATTGTGGCCTATCTCCAAGAGGCCCACCCAATGGCAGGAAAACACAAAAGCCACCGCTCCGGCAAAACAGATCCAGGGATTCATCTTCCAGAATCTCAGCAGCAGGAAAATGCCCAGTCCACCTATAAAGAGCAGGAAAATCCGCCAGTTGATCACCTTATCGGTGAGGCGGCTGATGTTTTCCAAAAAGGGATAGCGGTTTGGGAAGGAGATCATGTAGGCAGGCATGCCGGAAAACATGCTCTGAGTCCACAGGGCCTGATCGGAATGCTCTTTATTGTAGTCAATGATGCTCTTGGCGGCACCCTGCCACTGAGTGATATCGGAGGCGATGGGAGTCTTGCCGCCATAGGCCACGGGAAAATAGATCAGAGACAGCATCAGAAACAGCACGGCCACCAATACCCAGGGCAGATGCCTGGTCCAGTCCGGGCTCGTTTGTAATGCCGTTTCAGCCGCGTGTCCAACTTTGCTGCCGGGCTTGGCATATTTGGGATTGACAGTTTTCCTGGACATATAAATCCTCTATCCAAAACGTATTTTATCGCATGAGAAATCGTCCGCCCTTATCGGTCAAGGATAAAATCGCTGTGCAAAGTGTGGCCGACCTGCCAACCAGCCTTATAGCCCTAAATGACTGGAACAGACGATTACTCGAGCCCAAGGAGTCAGCGATGATATTTGAATACCGCAAACGGATATATGGCTATGAATGCGACGTCTATGGCCATTTGAACAACGCCAACTATCTGCAGCTTTTAGAAGCCGCCCGGGCCGAAGCCCTGATCGATATGGAGATGTCGATCGCCAGAATGAGAGAGCTGGACCTCCAGATCTTTGTCACCGCTTTCGAGCTCAGGTATATCAAAGCCATCCAGCTGGAAGATATCGTGACCGTAAAGACCTGGGCCACCAGCATCACACGCCTCAGGGGGCATTGGCGTCAAGAGGTATATGACGGTACCGGAACACTTTGCTTCACTGCTGAGATGGACGCCGTGTTTGCAAGGGGAGGGAAGCCTCAGAGGCT
>JAGOIY010000080.1:6858-8677 GCA_017995405.1 Candidatus Cloacimonadota bacterium | reverse complement strand
GCCAGAGTCTCGCAGCGGGCGCAGAATTCCAGATCGGTGACGGGCAGGGGCTCGTAATCCCGCTGTCTATAATGCAGATGGAGTAGAACGCGGCGTTTGGCTTCCTTCTCCAGGATTTCCACCTGAGCGCTATCCGGGCTGATGAGGAGCAGAGACTGGACCTCGGAGGGTTTGAGGCCGCGGTAGAAGTCTCGGGACAGTCGTCTGGAAGTGTCATAAAAGATAAACTCCGAGCGGTTGGGAGGATGGATGGCGGTCACGTCCGGGATTGAGGCCCTGCCGCAATAGTGCCAGGGACTGCGTTTGCGGATGACGTAGTTTTCGCTCTGAAAGTAGGAGGGGGAGCGGTCTGTGATCTCCAGGCTCACTATGTCCAGTTTGGCGGCCTGGGCCCCGTTGTCCATGATCAGGTCGGTGGCGTCAATGGCGTAATGGGCGTCCGAATCGGTGGTGACGAGTCGCAGCCACTGTCCCGTCCTGGTATCGATCCCCGCCACGCAGAATTTGCCATACTTGCGGGAGGCGGCCAGGATGATAAGTTCTTTGATCACAGGTGGATGATCTCTGTTTTTGGCTTCAGCTTCCTGATCCTCAGGGCCACAAGGGAGCGGTGGCAATCGGCTGCTTTGGGTTCGGAGCAGAGCAGGCAGAGCGGTCCGGGCAGCTCACGCAGCAATTCCCTGAGCAGCTTATCCGCTTTCCGGGATTCCATCAGGGCTTCAAAGCGCCTGATATACTCGTCCCAGCCGATTTCCTTGCTGCGGATGGCTTCCAGCAGTTCCTGGTCGGGGGCCAGCTCAGAGGTGTGGAAATACCCGATGCCGCCCAGCTCCTTCAGAAAAAACTCCAGATCTCCCGCTTTGCTGAACCCGGCTAACTGACTGCGGTTGTTAAGCCTTATATCCAGCAGGGTCTTGACCTTGGCGGCTTTGAGGAGAGTGAAGAATGTTTCGGCGGTTTTTCCAGCGAAGCCAATCGTGAAAAGTTTCATCAGTCCTCCGGATTTTCGAGGCGCCAGGCGATGGCCTCGTTGCGTTTCAGATATGCCTCTGCGAGCGTTTGAGCGGGGTCAGTCTCACCATCTATGAGGCCAAAGATATCCAGTTCTTCGCGGTGGGGAAAGTATTTGTCCAGCAGGCGATCATCAAGCTGGGCCTGCGTCTGGACGGTGCCGTCGGCCAGGATATGCCTGATCTCATAGCCCTGGAGGCTCAAAGCCCTGCTCACCATGATGGCGCGATGACAATCGAAGGGGTCCTTTTCGGCACACATCAGAGCAGGTATCCTGCCTGCGGTGAGCCATTGGTCCAGATGTCTGATCCCTTCCTTGAAGTGGTCCGAGGCGGTGTACCAGGCGTAGTTCAGCCATCCGGCCGGCATATAGAAGCGCTCGTCCGTCTGCCGGGCCCCAAACCAGTCGCCAAACCACTCGTAACCGATACCCTGGCGCAGCAGGTCTCTGCCCAGTTCCTCACGGTTGAATTGGGGATAACGTTTGGACCATGGGGAGGAACGGACGTCCAGCACGAGGTCTGCTCCCTGGCCTCTGAGCAGGTTGATGAACTGGTGAGTCTCGTGGTTGGAGTGGCCTATAGTGAAGATGATATCCATGGCGCCGCCTTGATGTTTGATAATCCATGCTACTGTTCTGACGCGGTAGAAAGTGTCAATATTTTTTACTGTATGGACGGAGAGAGGGGTTGAGGGGGTTGAGGGGGTTGAGAGGGTTTAGAGGGTTTAGAGGGTTTAGAGGACACAGAGTGTCAAACGGGGACGTATGCCGTTCCACAAGCCTCTCTCTGTGTGCTCTGTGTCCTCT
>JAGOIY010000080.1:1270-6758 GCA_017995405.1 Candidatus Cloacimonadota bacterium | reverse complement strand
AATTGTAACAGCCGCTGTCCGAGTTGGCAAACGGAAACGTTTGCCGTTCCGGGAGGGACTCTCAACCGAATTATTGCTTGACTGCTGGAAGGTGTTCACAGAACCTGCTTCCGTTTGGTTTTATACTTGTGCAGTTAAGGAGATTCGGATGCAGTATTCAAGGCAACAGGTTTATGAAGCACTGGCCAGGCATTTTGGCTTCAGCGAGTTTCTCAACGCTCAGGAGAGCATCGTGACGGGCTTGCTGGAGGGGAAATCGCTGCTGGCGATCATGCCCACCGGCTCGGGAAAATCGCTGTGTTTTCAGCTTCCTGCCATGATCATGGAGGGATACGGACTGGTGGTATCGCCGATGATCTCGTTGATGAAGGACCAGGTGATGCAGATGCGCCAGCTGGGCATCCCGGCCGCCATGCACAACAGCCTCCAGAGCCAGGAAGAACAGGCCCGGGTGCGCAGGGAACTCACAGACGGCAAACTAAAGCTGCTCTATATGGCACCCGAGACATTGGTTCGGCCACAGATCCTGGAGTTGCTTGAAGCCCGTCCGCCATCCCTGATCGCCATCGATGAAGCGCACTGCATCTCCATGTGGGGGCATGACTTCCGTCCAGAATACCGGCAACTTAGCATCCTCCGCGAGCGCTTTCCCAAGCTGCCCTGTTTTGCCCTCACGGCCACGGCCATTCCAAAGGTGCGGGATGATATCTGCGCTCAGTTGTCCATACCTCCGGAGCATCAGGTGATCGAAAGCTTCAACCGCCCCAACCTGCTGTTGGCCGTGGAGCCCAAGAAGAATAGCTTCAAACGCTTGATAGGCTTTCTGTCCAGGCATAATGGTGAAAGTGGGATTATCTACTGCATGACCCGCAAGAAGGTGGAGGACATAGCCAACCGCCTGGTTTTGGAGGGTTTTCGCGCCTTGCCATATCACGCCGGGCTCAGCGATACGGAACGTCACCGCAATCAGGAAGCTTTCATCAACGACGAAATTCCCATAATGGTAGCCACGATCGCCTTCGGGATGGGGATCAACAAATCCAACATTCGCTTTGTGGTCCATCTCGACCTTCCCAAAAGCCTGGAGACCTATTATCAGGAGATCGGCAGAGCGGGCAGGGACGGCCTCCCATCCTCCTGTCTGCTGCTGTACAGCTATGCCGACGTCCGAACCCTCAACGAGATCATCTACACAGATGACGAGACCATGAATGAAATCACCAGACGCCATCTGGACGCGATGCTGCGCTACTGCAAGCATGAGGGCTGCCGCAGGATACCCTTGCTGCAATGGTTTGGGGAACGCTATATAGAGTCCAACTGCCAGATGTGCGACAATTGCCTGGCTGATATATCTGAAAAGATGGATGCCAGCGAACAGGCCAAGATGTTTCTCTCGGCCATTTACAGGGCTCAGGAAAAGTATCCCGCCAGGCGCCTAATCAAGATCCTGAGAGGTTCCAAATCAAAGGAATTGCTGGAAGCGGGCGACACGAAACTGAGCGTGTGGGGGATTGGCAAACAGTGGTCCGAGGTCATGTGGTTCAGTCTCTTCCACTCGCTTAAAAAGGACGGCAGCCTCAAGCAGGAATATCCCGATTTCAACCTCAAACTCACGCCCCGGGGCTGGGAAATCCTCAAAAGCCAACGGAGTTTCATGATGCCGGTCTCCCTGATGGAAGTGCTTTTAAAGGACAAGGAAGAAAAGATTGAGGATGAGCTTTTCGACCAGCTGTCGGCATTGAGGGCGGAGATCGCTTCGCGCCAGCAAGTGCCTCCCTATGTGGTGTTTAGCGATAAAAGCCTCAGAGAGATGAGCAGCTTCTTTCCCCAAAGCGCGGAGAGCTTTACAAAGATCGGCGGAGTGGGGACCTTCAAGGCGCAGCGCTACGGTGAAGAATTTATCAGGCTGATAAGCTCTTACTGCCTTCCCAGGGGGATTGCTGACAACACATCAACGAAAACAAATGTTCCCAGTAAGAAAGCTACAATCGGCAGGACCGTGGAAGTGGTTGACTATCTGAAAGGCGGCCATAACCTTCAGGAGACGATGGTGCAGTTCGGCATCAAACTGGAAACGCTGCTGGACCATCTGCAGAGGTTTCTGGAAGCTGACGGGTGGATAGATCCGGATCTGCTGAGAAGCTGCTGCACGCTCGGAGAAGCGGACGCCGCCAGGGTGAGGAACTGCTTCAGGCAGCTCGGCACGGAAGCTTTGGGGCAGGTGTACCGTGCCCTGAACGAAGAAATCGGCTACACGGACCTCAAGCTGCAAAGGATGATCATGGTGGCGGAGCTGAATCCCGGTGGGCAAAACCCTCCTCCTGCCGATAATCCTTAAATCCAGACTATGCCGCAGGCGCTGATCGCGCCTCAGCAAACGGGGACGCTTGCTGTTCCATTAGCGGTTGCTCATCGCGAGAAATCGGCCCTCCGGCCAAAGTTCTTGACATAATCGGCCTTTTTGGACGCTGGTAACAGCTATAGAGAAAATCCGCATAACCATGAATAGAATACTCCTCCTGATCACCCTCCTCATGTTGGGCTGTCAGATCCTGCTGCTCGCGCAGGTGTCCGACGCGGGGGAGCCTGTGTCCGTCACCGGAGCGGATTCTCTGGGTCAGAGCGCTTCCGTGATGGACAGCCTCTTTTATGCCGCGGACAGCGTGGCCTATTACTATTCCCAGGATAAAATCGAGCTCAGCGGCAATGCCAGGGTCAGTTATCAGGATTCCGAGATCAGCGCGGACAGCATGTATATCGATCTGGAGCGGGAGCAGGCCTTCACCCACGGCTCCACTATCATGAAGGACGGCGAGCAGATCCTGTTGGGGCGCGACGTCAGCTATGACGTGGATACCCAGACGGGCCTGCTGAAAGAGGGGATCAGCCGCATCGAAAAATCCTATTACGGCGGCGTGGAGGTGCGCAAGGTGGGCCCCAAAATCTATGACGTGGAGGAAGGGACCTTCACCACCTGTGAACACGCCGAGCCGGATTTCTGGTTCAGCGCCAAACAGCTGAGGATCTATCAGGGCGACAAGATCGTCGGCAAGCCTGTGGTGGCCTGGGTAAACCACTTCCCGGTGTTTTATTTTCCCTTTCTCACGATGTCGATCCGGCGGGGCAGGCATCCCGGTTTTTTGGTGCCGGAGCCTGGCTACAACAGCGTGGACGGCAAATTCCTGCGCGACATCGCCTGGTATTATCCCATCAAGGATTACGCCGATCTGATCCTGGGGCTGGACCTCATGGAGCGCAGCGGCTGGAAGGCCAAGCTCAGCACGCTCTACACCCAACGCTATGAGTTTGACGGCAACCTCAGCGCCGCCTATCAGAAACAGGTCCTGGGCGGCAACACCACCTTCGACTGGAGCCTGCGGGCCAGGCATCATCACGAACTGGGTGAAAAGGCCGCCTTTGATATGGACCTTGATTTTATCAGCAACAAGCGCGTCTGGGAGAGCAGCAACTCCCTGGACGAAAGTCTGGCGGAACGGCTCAGCAGCTCAATGTCCTATCGCCAGCCGCTGCTGGGCTCCTATCTGAACGTGGGCGCGCTCTACACCCAGGACCTCGTCAACGACCGCGCCACGGTCTCGCTGCCCAGCGCCAGTTTTTCCATGCCGGGGCAACCGGTCTATGAGCTCTTCTTGAAGCCGGAGCGCAGTCCAAATACCTGGTGGAGCAACCTCAGCTACAACTATGGTGTGCGCCTCGATCACGTGGGCGAAATCAACGATCCCAAGCCCGGAATCATGGACATCCTCTGGAACAATTCCATCGATCCCATCGATTCCACCCTTGTCCTCACCCGCCACAACGCAGGGATCAGACACAGCCTGGGCCTCAGCTACAACTTCAAGCTCTTCGGGTGGCTCAACACTCAGCAGGGCCTCAGCTACAATGAAGCCTGGTTTGACCGCGACAAAAACGACGACAAGTGGGTGAGGGGCAACGACTACAACGCCAGCGCCAGCGCCAATTTCAATATCTACGGCATCCGCAACTTCCGGAGTGGCTGGCTGAGCTCCATCCGCCACATCGTCACCCCCTCCGCCAGCGTCAGTTTCAAGCCGGATTTCAGCTCCAACGAGCGCTTCTACAGCTTTGGCGGAATCGGACTGGCAGGAGGCGAGGCCAGCAGCAATCTGAGCCTCAATCTGGAACAGAAATGGCAGCTCAAATACCGCAGCGGTAAGGAAGAAAAGCGCCTGGGAGACGTGCTGACGATGAGCAGCCGCGCTTCCGCCGACCTGAAGTCCAAAGAGCGCAAGTTCACCAATATCTCCCACAGCCTGGCTTTCCGGCCCGGCAGCTTCAATCTGGGGGCCTTCAGGATTCCCGGAACCAGCACTTTCCTCAAAGGGATCAGCGTCAATTACGGCGCTCAGTTCAGTGCCAGCCACGATCCCCGCGACATCAACTTTTCCAGTCTGGGGCTGCGCAATCAGTATTTTTCCCACAGCTTTGGCCTTTCCGGGACGGCGGCATACAAGACCTGGTTTTCCAAGCCCAAAAACCAGATATTCAGTCCCTATGAAGCCGCGGACAGCCTGCAAACGGAAGCGGAGGACCTCGCCTCCGGGGGCTCCGACGATGGCTGGAAACTCTCCCTCAGCCAGGATATCAATGCCGAAAAGGATATCTTCGATCCCCGCGGCAGCAACCTGAGACTGGATGCCAGCCTCAAACTGAGCCAGAACTGGCTCTTGAGCTATTCCAACTACTACGACGTCAAAAACAGCGACCTTATTTCGCAGAGCATTTCCATCTCCCGAAACCTGCACTGCTGGAAGCTGGAGATGAGCTACAGCCGTCGCAACGAATTCTGGGAGTACCGGATAGCCCTCTTCAACGTGGTGCTGCCGGACGCCCTGAGGTTTCAGACCCGTGACAGCAAACGCAATTAGACGGGCCGTGTTTCTGGACCGGGACGGCTGCATCAGTCCGGACGAGTTTGGCTATATATCCGATCCCTCTTCATATCACCTCTATTCATATACCGGAGAAGCGCTTAGGATGCTCAAGGAACTGGGCTTCCTGCTCTTTGTGGTCACCAACCAGTCCGGCATCGCCAGAGGCTATTTTGGCGTAGAAGAGCTGGAACGGGTGCTGGACCGGATGCGCGGTCTGGTGTCCCAGGAAGGCGTCGAGCTGGACGGCGTATATTACTCTCCCTATTTCAAAGACGGCATCGTGACGCCCTGGAACGTGGAGCACGAGGACCGCAAACCCGGCCTGGGGATGTTTCGCACGGCGCTCAGGGAGCATCGCTTTCAAGCCTCGGCCTCATGGATGATCGGCGACCGCTATACCGATGTGGAGTTCGGCAAAAAAGCCGGCCTGCGCACCATTCTCCTGCTGTCTGGAAACGGCTGGGACGAGCTCAAGACCAATGTCCTGAGCTGGGAATATCAGCCGGACCTGATCTGCGAGGACCTGCTCATCGCGGCCCGGGTAATCCAAAAGCTGGCAAAATGAAGCA
>JAGOIY010000080.1:0-1170 GCA_017995405.1 Candidatus Cloacimonadota bacterium | reverse complement strand
CGCAGATTCCGCTGATTTTCGCAAATATGATTAGAAGTACATGTACTCGCTTTATTTATATCTGCGTAATCTGCGAATAAATCTGCGTAATCTGCGGGAAAAACTGCGGGAAAGGTGATTGAATCCATGAAACCGCTATTCCATTATCAGGAAAAGAAGTTCCGCGCTCTGAGCAAGCCTGCCCAGCTAAAGGCTTTCACCCGCCTGATCAGAGAGCTGGAACGCCAATCCTGCCAGACTGATCCCGAACCGAAATTGCTGGAAATGATCGCCAAAACGGCTGGCTGGATAGAAACGGAAGACCCACTGCTGAAAAGCTTTATGGACCTGGCAAGCTGGGGGACCGATAAACGTGAAACAGCCCTCAAAGCAGCCGCCTGGCTCATATCCCAAGAGGCAGTTCCCAGAGACGACGCTATCCCGGTGCGTCAAAACGATGGCCTGCGCGTTTCCGATCCTCACTTTCCGGAAAGGGCCCAAAATATGGCGGTGATCCTGTCAGACCTGCGTTCCGCTTTCAACGTGGGCTCCATCTTCAGGACGGCTGAGTGCCTGGGGATAGGGGAGTTATGGCTCTGCGGCATCACAGCCAGACCCGGAGAAGCCGCTTTGGAAAAAACCGCCATGGGAACCACTGACAAAGTGGCCTGGCGAGGCTTTGCCACTGCCATCGAGGCGGTCCAAACCGCCAGAAAGCAAGGCAGAATCGTTTACGCCCTGGAGACTTCCGGGCAGGCTGTAAGCGTGTTTGATGCCTCAATCAGTTTTCCCTGCGCGCTTGTGGTGGGCAACGAGGCCCTGGGGATTTCTCCAGAGGTCCTGAAGGCTTCGGATGAGCTGCTGGAACTGCCTGTGATGGGATGGAAAAACTCTTTGAACGTGGGCGTGGCCTTTGCCGTCTGCGCCTACCAGATGATCTTCAAAGGAGCCAAATGATGGAGCACCTGGATTTTTATAGAAAGATATGTGACTGCCTGGCAGAGAATTGCCGCCTCTGGCAGTTGAGCGTTGTGAGCTGTGAAGGCTCCTCTCCGGCCAAGCCTGGCATGAAGCTCTGCGTTCCTCTGCAGGGCAGGGAATTTGGCAATCTGGGCGGCGGGGAAGTGGAACACAGCGCCATCGCCTGGGTGAGGGAAAACCGTCCTTCCGAACCCGTATTGAGGACTTATA
>JAGOIY010000079.1 GCA_017995405.1 Candidatus Cloacimonadota bacterium | reverse complement strand
CCCAGTCCCACCACCAGATCTGTCTTGTAGGTCAGCAGCTGTTCCGATCCGCTTTCACGCCTCTGGCTTAAATAAGAATTGGCCACATCCGCGTCAGTCTGGCTGGCCAGCACAAAGTCTTCGACGTCGGTCTCGAGAGCCTTGATACCACCCTCACTGCTGGATGTGTTGGAGAGTAGGATCCCAAACGACGGACCCAGATAGATAAACGCTCCCTGATACTGACCGCCCTTCTGCTCCTGAGTAAGCTCCTGTTGCAGCCTGAACAGAATCGGCAGCGTAAAATAGTCCACCGTCCTGTGGATGGAGCCTGCCAGGGTGTCGGCAAACTCGGTGGCCAGCAGCAAATTGTTGGTACTCAGAGACCGGCCTTCAAAGAGATGCTCATATCTGAAGCGTTCCCAGATCAGTTCTGCCTGCAAACCTACCGAGTCTGTCTTTTTCACCAGATTGACACAGCCCCACAAGCCCAGGTTTTGGGCTGCGCCGGATTCGGTTTTACGGGAGTTGAGGGTCAAATAGCCCAGGGGAGCATTCACCACCCCCACCGTTTCGAGGTCGTAGCCCAGTTCGTAACCCCGGTCGTCTCCAGTCAGTTTGGAAGAACCGAAGCCATATTTGATGCCCCAATCCAGGTCGAGAGACCATAATCCGCCCACCGTCAGCGAGGCTATGATGCAGATAACAGCCAGCTTGCGCATATTGACTCCTATGCTTTTCTAATGGTGCTGTCAGGACGCGGGCCGGGCACAAACTGAAGCCAGGCTCACGCTAAAACGACATCTGAATTTCTTATCCTGTACTCTTCGGGATTCTGTCAAGCGGAATCTGGAAAATATTCCACAAAGCGGTAGAATGAAATCTACACAAGCCTCTCAAGAGCTCCCCCCAAAAAAAGGATTGACTAATTGGCAAGCTCGCAGGATTTTGGAATACTAACAAAATAAATGGGGTTAGCCAATGCTGAAAGCCAAAATTTACGTGCGACTCAAGCCCAGCGTCCTTGATCCCCAAGGCAAAGCCGTGACCGGGTCCCTCACCCAATTGGGATTCGATACGGTAATAGACACCCGGGTGAGCAAATATATCGAGATCACTTTCTCTGATGATGATCCCTCTATTGTAAAACCCAAGGTGGAAAAGATCTGTGATACCCTTTTGGCCAATCCCAATACCGAACATTACAGCTTTGAGCTGGAAAAGGTGGACCCGGCTTGAGAGTAAGCGTAGTCACCTTCCCTGGTTCCAATTGCGATCACGATGCCCGCGACGTCTTCAGGCTCAGAGGCCATGACAGCCGTCTGATCTGGCACAAGGACCGCGATCTGCAAGACCCTGACCTGGTGGTACTTCCGGGTGGATTTTCCTATGGCGACTATCTGCGCTGCGGAGCGCTGGCACGCTTCTCGCCCATCGTGGAGGAAGTGATCAGCTTCGCCAAACGGGGCGGCCTGGTGATAGGTATCTGCAACGGCTTTCAGGTGCTCACCGAAAGCGGCCTCTTACCCGGTGCCCTGATGATGAACTCCGGTTTGGATTTCATCTGCCAGCATCAGCTTTTGAGGGTGGAAAGCTCTTCCAGCCCCTGGACGCACGGCATTCCGACAGGAACAGTTTTGGACATCCCCATTGCCCACAAAGAGGGTAATTACTTTATCGACGCGGACGGCCTTAAAGCCCTGGAAGATGCTGACAGAGTGCTGTTTCGCTATTGCGGACCCGATGGCAGCATCACGGCTGCTGCCAATCCCAACGGTTCTTTGAACAACATTGCCGGCATCTGCAGCCCCAACCGCAGAATTATGGGCATGATGCCCCATCCCGAAAGGGCTGCCAGCCCAGAAGTCACATCTCAGGATGGAGGGAAGATCTTTGAGGCGCTTGAACGCTATCTTGACTCCCTTGGCTGATCTGCTCTTAACGCCCTTATGCTTTGGCTGCGGATCAAGGCTGCGTGAGGCCTCAGACCTGATCTGCGAGGATTGCCTGGCCCAGCTTGCCCTCCCAGGAGAGGACACCTGTAAGCTCTGCGGCACCCAATTGGAGCAGGGGGCCTGTCCTCACTGCGCGGAGTCGATTCCGCTATTCCGGGTGGCCAGATCGGCATTTCTGTTTAAAAGCCCTGTCAGAGAGCTGGTCCACGCCTTCAAATATGACTCCTACACCCGCGTGAGCCCCTGGCTGATCAAAGGAATGTTGCAAACCTTTCAATCCGAACCTGCCTTTTCCTGCTGCGATCTGGTGACGGCCGTTCCCCTGCACTGGGTGCGCCAGAGAGACCGCGGCTTCAATCAATCCGAGCTGCTGGCCCGGCAACTGGCCAAACACCTGGGCCTCGCATACAAGCAATTGGCCAAGCGCTCACATCACACTCCCAGCCAGACCAGATTGAGCAAAGAAGAGCGCCAGCACAATCTGGGCAACGCTTTCAAACTCAAATCCAAACAGGACCTGAGCGGACGCCACATCCTACTGATCGATGACGTCTTCACCACCGGCACCACGGTCAACCAGCTTTCCAGGCTGTTTCTGGAACATCAGGCCGCTTCGGTGGCTGTATTGACCGCCGCGAGAGCGATATGAACTACAAAAAGCACCCCTACGACGATGTCCACACTCAGATCGACCCGGCTGAAGCAGCCGAAATGATCGAAAAGGTGGCCCGCTTCATCGCTGAACGTCACTTCGCCGCGGCGGGGATCATGCTGGTGGAATCGCTGCGGCCCCTGCACAGCATCGGAAGCCAGGCCCTCTTTTTTATCCTGCCCTTTGCCGAAATCCTCTTTGATTCACGCAAGTATCAGCAGTTCGCCCTCATGATCCAGAACGAGGACAACCTCAAAAAACTGGTAGCCCGCATGGACGAACTGGATGAAGAGATCAACCGCGAGCGCAGGATCGCCGCAAAGCTGAAACGCAAACGCCGCCGGGCCAAAACCCGCCAATTTATACATAAGATATTCAAAATCAAGGATAATAAAGCTGAATAAGCGGAGGAATAATGCAATACGATGAGAAACGCCTTACCCGCATCGTGGCTACCGACTGTGGAAGCACGACCACCAAGGCAATTTTGATCGAATGGGTGGATGGCGAATATCGCCAGACCATCCGTGGCGAAGCTCCCACCACTGTGGAAGCCCCGCTCAACGACGTGACCAAAGGCGTGATCAACGCCACTCAGGAACTCGAGGAACTGGCCCGTCTGAAGTATAAGAACGACAACATCAAATTCATGGAAAACGGCGAATTTGTCATCCCCCGCAAAGGCGACGTCGGTGTGGACGCTTATGTCTCCACTTCTTCGGCTGGCGGCGGATTGCAGATGATGGTCACCGGAGTGGTGGCATCTATGACCGGTGAGAGCGCAGAACGTGCCGCTCTGGGAGCCGGAGCTATCGTGATGGACCTCATTGCCAGCAACGACAAACGTATGAACCACGAAAAGATCGAGCGCATCCGTCAACTGCGTCCGGACATGATCCTCATGGCCGGCGGCGAGGATGGCGGCACCATCAAACACGTGGTGGAAATGGCAGAACTGGTAAGCGGCGCCGATCCCAAACCCCGTCTGGGCTCGGGATACAAGCTCCCCGTCATCTATGCCGGCAACAAAGAAGCCCAAAAAGACATCCAGGACGCCCTCAAAGACAAGGTCGATCTGATCATGACAGACAACATCCGCCCCAAACTTGAGACGGAAAACCTCGGCCCCGCCCGCGACAAAATCCATGACCTCTTTATGGAACACGTGATGAAACAGGCTCCCGGATACAACAAACTGATGTCCTGGACCAAGGGTCCCGATCATGAAGAAGTGCCGATCATGCCTACTCCGGCAGCGGTGGGAAACATCATGCAGACCATCGCCAAAGACGAGCAGATCGAAGTCGTGGGCGTGGATATCGGTGGAGCCACGACAGACGTATTCTCCGTGTTTACAGAGGAATATGTCTTCAACCGCACTGTGAGCGCCAACCTCGGCATGAGCTACAGCATCTCCAACGTGCTGGCTTCAGCCGGTCTGGACAACATCATGCGCTGGGTGCCCTTCGACATCAACGAGAGCGAACTGCGTAACATGATCAAAAACAAGATGATCCGCCCCACTACCATCCCTTCCCTGCTGGAAGAACTGGTGCTGGAACAAGCCATCGCCAAAGAAGCCCTGCGCCTGGCCTTTGAACAGCACAAGCAGTTTGCCAGCAGCCTCAAAGGCATGCAGAGACAGCGTGACATCTCTGAGGCTTTCAGCCAGTCCACCTCTGGTGCCACGATCGTCAACCTCATGACCCTCAACCTCTTAGTGGGCAGCGGTGGAGTGCTGTCTCACGCTCCCCGCCGCAATCAAACCGTGATGATGCTCATCGACGCTTTCCTGCCTGAAGGGATCACCCGTCTGGCCGTGGACAGCATCTTTATGATGCCCCACCTGGGAGTGCTTTCCGAGATCTGCAGCAAAGCGGCTACCGAAGTCTTCCGCAAAGACTGCATGGTCTATCTGGGCACCTGCGTAGCCCCCGTGGGCAAAGGCAAACTGGGCAAACCCTCGCTCTATGCCAAGCTTGAGCTTCCCGGCGGCAAGGTCTTTGAAGAAGACATCCCCTACGGCGAAGTGCGTCTCATCCCTCTGGGAGTGGGTGAAGTGGCCAAAGCCATTCTCAAGACCTCAGGCGGCCTCATCCTCGATAAGGAAAAGAACAAAGAACTGCAGACCGAGTTCCACGGAGGAGTGGTCGGCATCGTGCTGGACACCCGTGGCCGTCAACCCTTTGGACTGCCCACCGAAAAAACGCAACGCATTGAATACCTGAAAAAATGGATGCGCGAACTCGACGCCTATCCTCAGGAAATACTGGTTTAGGAGGATAAAATGGGACAAGCATATTCTGCCGGACTCACCGTAACCGATAGCATCATCCTCAGAAAGGAACGCCTCCTGCCCCTCAAAGGCACGGTCCTGGTCAAAAAGGGCGACAAGGTCAAGGCCGAGGACGTCGTGGCCGAAACCCTCCTGCCTGGCAAGGTAGTACCCTTCAACCTGGCCAATAAACTGGGAGTGACCCCATCCCAACTCAACAACTTCATCAAAATCCAGCCCGGACAGCAGATCACCAAAAACACCATCCTGGCTGAAAATAAAGGCCTCTTTGGCCTCGGCATCTTCAAGAGCGAAGTGCGCTCACCCGTCGAAGGTGAGGTGGAATCCATCTCTTCCGTAACGGGCCAGATTCTCCTGCGCGAACCACGCATCCCCGTGCAGGTCAAAGCCTTCCTCGATGGCATCGTCACTGAAGTAATCCCCAATGAAGGGATCATCATCGAAAATAAAAGCGCCTATATTCAGGGTATTTTTGGCGTGGGTGACGAGACGGTCGGCCTGATCAAAATGCTGGCTGAAACTCCGGATGACGAGCTGGAGATAGGCAAGATCGATGAATCCTGCCGCGACAAAGTGATCGTAGCCGGAGCTTTCGTGAGCTATCATGTGATCGACGCGGCCCGCAAACATGGCGTCAAAGCCATCATCACCGGCGGCATCGACGACCAGGACATCAAGAAGCTGCTGGGCTACGACATCGGCGTGGCCATCACCGGCCATGAAAAGATCGGCCTCACCATCGTCTGCACCGAGGGCTTTGGCAAGATCACCATGGCCCAGAAAACCTTCGATCTGCTCAAGCAGTTCGACGGCCACAAGACCTCCATTCATGGCCGCACCCAAATCCGCGCCGGCGTCATCCGTCCCGAGATCATTATCCCTCAGCAGTTTGACGAGAATGAACTGATAGTTCAGGAAGCCAGCCTGCCCATCCTGGAACCGGGCACCCTGATCCGTGTGATCCGTCAGCCCCACTTTGGCCGCATTGCCAAAGTCACCAGGCTGCCGGAAGAACTCACCAAAGTGGAATCCGAGACCCTGGTGCGCATCCTGGAAGCCGAATTTGAAGACGGCACCAAGTTCAGCGCTCCCCGTGCCAACGTGGAAGTCATCGATTCATAAAGAGATACAATCGCATACCAGCCCCCGGATGTATTTCGTTCGGGGGCTTTTTTTCCCCTTTTGGGGTGGCATCTGTGGGGAGCCGGAAACGTCCTCGTTACCGCATCCCGTAGTGTCGGATGCCAATCCGGCGAGTGCATCAGATATTTGATAGAACGCAGAAGAAGGGAAAAAAGGGATGATCGGGATTCTATCATCTGTTGAATCTGTGTGAACCCTCTCAATATCTGCGAAATCTGCGCATAAATCTGCGAAATCTGCGGGAAACACTCTCGTTTCTGGGGGATGGATAGTTTCCCGCAGAGGTGAGTAATGACTGTATAGATTTCAGACCATGCCACAAGCGCTGAAAGCGCCTTAGCAAACGAGGACGTTTGCTGTTCCATGAGATCGTCACATAGCATACATTGGGAGACTTTCGTCTTTCACAAGCTTTCCTTGCCTGGTCACCCGCCGTTGAGATGCCGTGCGGCCGGGGGCGATTTTCGGCGGAGAGCGCCCGGCATCTCCACGGCGGGTCATTGGGCAAGGACTCAGGGAGCTCTTCACCTGGTTTGATATCCCTCCCTGGATGGCCGCGGCAGGTCTGCCCCAGACTACCTCCTAACCATCTCCCATTTATGGGGCTTGGGTAGGAGATGCTGGACGCGATCCCGCGAGCAACAATCAAGGGCGGAAAAAGACAGCCAAATAAAAGCCCTGACCGAAGCCAGGGCGTTGTTATCAGATTGTTGCTAAGAGGAGTTACTTGGACAGCACCATCTTGCGGGAGGAGCTGTATTTTCCAGTTACCATGCGGTAAATATAGACCCCGCTGGTAACGTTGTTGCCCTGGGCATCCTTGCCATCCCAAACCTGCTGATAATAACCGGGATGCTGGTGATCGTGCTCGAACCTGCGAATCAGCTGGCCCTTGAGGTTGTAGACCTCCATGCGCACTTTTCCCGCTTCCTTGAGACTGTAGCGCAGGCTGGTGCTGGGATTGAAGGGATTGGGGAAGGCGGTCTGGAGCTGAGTGACGCTGGGAATTTCCGGAGCTCCGGGATCGTTGGGCTGACCGCTGACGGTGATGGTGAGCGGGCCAAAGAGGGTTGAGAGACCACCCAGGTCCACGCTTTCCAGCCAATAGTAATAGGTGCTCCCGGCATCCACTTCCGCGTCCGTGAAGTCATAACTGACCTGGGATCCCAGACCTGTACCCTCATTGATGATGCTGGCATTGAGCCTCTGGGCCAGGGACACGGAGTCGTCGCTACCACGCAGGATGTTATATCCCAGATGGTTGGTTTCAGATTCCGTCATCCAGGCAATCCGCACAAACATATCCGCGGTGAGGACAGCCGTGAAGCTGCTGAGCTCGACGGGGAGGGTCTGGTTGTCGTTGACAACTACGGTTACATCACCCTTGGCATCGAAGTTTACACCGGCAAAGGTGTAATCAGGAGTGGTGGAGGGAATGGGATTGGGGCCAGCCAGCAGCTGGGTACCAGCCATAATCCAGCAATACCAGTCGGTGTTCCAGTCCATGGGCTTGAGCACCAGGACGTCCCACACTCCGGTGGCACTGATGGTGTAGATGAGGGCTGGGAGGCCGCTGTCTTCTCCCAAAAGAGCTGGAGGAACTGGTCCGCCGGGGGTGAATTCCACTCCATTGGGAGGCATGCCTGGGTTGCCTGGATCGATGGGAATGACTCCCTGAGAGGCCTCTTCGATGGAGACGTCGTCGATGAAGATGTTGTTGCCATAGTCGCTTACGCCTTCAAAGAAGATGTATCCCACGCCTTTCATCAGGATCTCGGGAATTGGGAAGCTGTATTTGTACCAGCCGGCTTCATCCACTGCGGGTTCAAGGTCCAGGTGACGGTTTACAGTCCCCAACCAGGTAGCGGCATTGATATTGGTGATAGCACCGGCATAGACGTTAAGCTGGTCTGGATCAGAGGAATATCCAGCGTCGCGGTACATCCAGAAGCTAACCTGGTAATCGGCATCCCCAAAACTGAGAGGAGGCGTCACCAACATGCCTGAAGTTCCGTCGTTGTAGCTGAAGCAATTGAATTCCGCCATCGCTTCACCGCTGTGGGGCAGGCAATCTGGATAGGTTCCCACCAGAGTTCTTTCCCAAAGCCCTTCGCCGGGTCCGGAAATCTGCTGGTTGATCCATCCGGCCGGCGCGAAAGTGCTGCCGTCAAAGCTTTCTGCATAGGGGAAGCTGCTGACGCTGGGATCATAACCCTCGCCATCCAGCGGGATGATGTGGGTTGACTTGGCACCGGAACGCTGGGAGGCTTTGGTTTCAGCGATGTTGTCGATAATTTGGAGGTTTGCTGTCATTATGCCTTCAGATTCAGGACCAAAGTTGACCGTAATCTGAGCTGTGGCGTTGCGGACCAGCGAGATATCCGCGGCCAGGGCTTCCAGGCTGAATTGATCAGCGTTGCTGCCTGTGATCGTGACATCGTCCTTGTCTATGAAGAGAGTCCCGCCGCCGGTGTTGGTGATGGTAAACACCTTGGCGACCGAGTTTCCAGGCATCACTTGTCCATAATCCCAGGCTGTGGGATTGATCTGGAAAACCGGATCTGTTGCCAGCGGTGTGGCAGTCAGATCGAGGCTGAAAGTGAAGGATTGAGGGGCAGGCCAGGTGGAAAGAATCAGGTAGTATGTTCCTGCTGCAAGCTCAAGATTGGTGAGGGTAGCAACGGTTCCGCCATTTGTTGCTGAGCCAAGCAAAGGAGCCGGCGTAGTGGGATTGGGAATGGCCTGTGTGAAAAGCATCCCAATGTA
>JAGOIY010000078.1 GCA_017995405.1 Candidatus Cloacimonadota bacterium | reverse complement strand
GGGTCTTCGTACTCGGCCTGTTTTTTATAGTGCCAGGCCAGCAGAATCCTGTCCAGGAGGGCAACGATACCAAACAAAGCCATGCTGAGGGCCACAATGATCAGGATCACGGCAAAGACGTGGGCGGTCTGGAAAGATTTGGTGGCCCGCGTCATATAGATTCCCAGTCCGGCATTGCCACCCAGCCATTCACCGATCACGGCTCCCATCACGCTGTAGGTCGCTGCGAGTTTGAGGCCGGTGAACAATGATGGCAGGGAGGCGGGTATCCTCAACAACCGATAGATGGTCCAGGTGCCGGCACCCATCGATCTGAGCAGCAAGACCTGTTCCAGAGGCACCTGTCTGAGTCCGTCATAGAAACCCAGGGCGATGGGAAAAAAGCTGACCAGCACCACGGTGAAGACCTTGGCTGTGATCCCAAACCCAAACCAGAGGATCAAAAGCGGTGCTACGGCAATAATTGGAACCGTCTGTGATACAATCAAATAGGGATAAACTAACCTCTTTATAAGAGTCGACGCGTGCATCGCCAAAGCGGTGAATATTCCCAGCAGAAAGGCCAGCAGGAAACCGCTCAAACTGGCTGTGAGAGTGGGGATTAGATGCCTGAGCATAAGTTGGGGATAATCTCTAAAGACCCGCAGAACGGATATAGGGGAGGGAACGATCCAAAATCCCACCAGATGCCGAGAGCTGGTCCATTGCCACAGCCCCAGGACCGCGATCAACAAAAGCAATGGGGGCCAAGTCTGCTTGATGACCTTGGGGCTCACCACTCTCCCACTTTACGTATTTCTGTGCGGAGTGAAACTCCAAATCGCTGTTGGACTACGGTCTGGGCGTGTTTGATCAGCGCATCGACATCAGCGGCGCTGGCGTTGTCCACATTGACGATAAATCCGCAGTGTTTATCTGATATCCTGGCACCGCCGATCTGAAATCCTCTCAGCCCGCAGTCGTCGATCAATTTACCGGTGAAATGTCCTTCCGGACGTTTGAACACCGAACCGGCACTGGGAAGCTCCATGGGCTGTTTTTCCCAGCGTTGGGAATCGAGCTCCAGCATTCTGGCGTTGATCTCCTCCGGAGAATCATACCTGAGCTTGAATACGCTGCTGAGATGTACTAGACCTCTGGTCTGCAGGCTGCTGGTACGGTAGTCAAACTGGTGGTCCGCGTGCTTGAGATGGAGGATAGGATGGGGGGCTGTCAGTCCCTGTGGAGTGGGTTCAAGCGCTTTGCTGCAATACAGGGCGTCTTTGATCTCGCCGCCATACGCTCCGGCGTTCATAAACACCGCCCCTCCCACCGATCCGGGAATGCCGGAAGCAAATTCCAAACCGGCCAGTCCTCTGTCCCGGCAAAACTCGCACAGCTCTCTCAGGCTCACTCCACAAAAGGCCGAAACATAGTTTTCGTCGAGGCTGAGTTTGGTGTATTTTTGGGTGGAGATCACGATACCCCGGATGCCCTTGTCGCTCACCAGCAGATTTGAGCCTTTGCCCAGGATCATCCACGGTAAAGAGTTTTCCTGCGCGAAACGCAGGACCTGTATGATCTGAGCTTGTGATGAGGGAAGACAAAACAGGTCCGCGGGGCCCCCAATGTTAAAACTGGTGTGAGCCTTCATGGGCTCATCAAAAAGCAAGGCACCGGAATCCAGAAGTTCTGGTAAGTGTTGTTTGATAAGGTCTTTCAGAGTGATAGCCTCCTGTCTATTATCATGAGCGGGATGTCCCAATTTGTCTCAGGCAGGAATATCCTGCTTCCTGAACAGGATCAGGCGTCGTGCTCCACATGAGGTTTCCGGTTGAAGAAACTGGTTACTTCGTTGATGAGCTCGAGTTCAGAGCGCAGTTCCAGGCAGTGAGTGGGCAGCACTTCTTTAAAATAGCTGCCATAACGTTTGGTGCTCACTCTGGAATCCATAATCAGCACGATGCCACGATCTGTCTTGCTGCGAATCAGGCGTCCAAATCCCTGCCTCAGTCTCAACAGCGCGTTTGGCAGCATGTAATGCATGAAGGAATCTTTGCCGTCTCTCTCCAGCTTGTCGATATAGGCTTCCACGATCGGTTCGGATGGCACCAGAAAAGGCAGCTTGAAAAGGATCAGCATCGAGAGCGATTCTCCCTGCACGTCCACTCCTTCCCAGAAAGAACTGGTCCCCAGCAGAACAGCGTTTTTGTGATTCTTGAACTCCTGCAGGATGGAGCTGCGGCTGCCAATCTTCCCCTGAGCAAAGAATGGCCTGCCGCGATGATAAAGAGTGTCGCCTATGTGATCATAGACGCTGTTGAGGTCTCTGTATGAAGTGAACAGCATCATGGTGCCCACCTCTGTGGATGCCAGGATCTGCTCCACGCATCCCAGCGCCTGGTTGAGAAAAAACTTGTCCTTATGCTCCGGTAAAAAACTGCTCACCATCAGTTTGGACTGGCTGTCGTAATCGAAAGGGGAAGAGACGATCTCGGTAACTATCTTGTCGCTGTCGATAAGATGAAGGCCGCTTTGATTGAAGAAATACTTGAAGGAACCCCGCAAAGCCAGGGTCGCGGAGGTGAACACAATGCAGGAGATCTTGCTGTAGAGCAGTTCGTAGAGGATTCTATCCACTTCCACTGGCGCGTAGCAAAAACTGGAACCGGGAGTGTTGCGGTCTGGTCTGGGATCGTTTTGCAGCCAAAGGGCGTAGTTTTCCAGATCGGGAGTCTGGAGGCTCAGCAGCTTTCCTTCCGTCTCTGAATTACGAGAGTAGGTGGACTGGATAGTTTCCACCGTTTCTTCCCACCCGTGAATCAGCTCGGAATTGAATGATGAGTAGACGTTTCCGAGCGCTTTGAGATCTTTCATCAGTTCTTTCCAGGCGTTGATCAGGTTGCCCAGATGACGGTAAAGCACATCAAATCCTACCAGTTCCTTAATCCGCAGTTTCCCAAAAGATTCTGCCAGATTCACACGGGTGGCGGCTTCCTGAAAGAGCCTGGTATTCAGCGTTCGCAAATCTTCCACGGTATTACCCAGTTTATCAATTAGGAGGGTAGCCTGGTTTTTCGCGGCGTCCGTGATCGCGCTTTTCGACACGTTGAGCTCTATCTGATGCAACAGACCGGAGCGTTTTTTGCCACTGCCTGAGAGCTGAAAGAGGGAATTGGCGAGCTCGGCATAGGATAGTTCAAAACCCAGCAGCCCGCTTGCCGAAGCCGCGAGGTTGTGGGCCTCGTCCACCACCAGGTGGGAATACTCCCCCAGAGTGCTGAATTCGTTGCGTAAATCTGCCAGCAGGAGAGAATGATTGGCCACCACGATGGAAGCTGTTTCGATGTGCTTGCGCAGTTTCATCACAAAGCACTCATTCACCTTGGGGCATTTTTTGCCCATGCAACTGAAGCGGTCGGAATTGATCTTGCGCCACAGCAGACTGTAACGGCCCCGGTCAAAGGATGAGTTTTCAGATACGTCCCCGCTCAGGGTTTGCAGCTTCCAGATATAGAGATACATCAGCCCGCGGGCTTCCCAGGAACTGAGGCCTCTGGTCTGTTCCATCATGATCTCGTCCCAACGGCGCTGACAGACATAATTCTCGCGTCCCTTGACCAGAACAGCCTTAAATGACAAGGGAATAAGGTCCTTGAGGCGGGGAAGATCTTTGAAAAAGAGCTGTTCCTGGAGGTTTTTGGTGTTGGTGGAGACCACTACCTTGGATTTCTCTTTATTGGCGAATTCCATAGCCGGGACCAGATAGGCAAAGGATTTTCCTACTCCGGTGCCGGCTTCCACGGCCAGATGCTTTTTCCCGGCAAAAGCCTTTTTGACAGCCTCTCCCATCTGCAATTGCCCTTCCCGGAACTCAAAATTCTCAAATCTGTGCTCCAGAATTCCATTGGGGCCAAAGACTTGTTCCATGCCGGGGATCGTTTGTTTTTCAACGGTGTGGTCGATTACATTCACCCAGGGATTTTCAGGCAGAGGCAGCTTCGCGGCCCCCAGGTGACGACGTTGCCATTCCACCAGTCTGCGGAGGAATTCATGGGATGACTCATCAGCTTGCGATTGACGGCTGAGGTCAAGAAGCCTGGCATTAGTCATCATGGAATAGTGTTCAGTAATAAACCTGGCCAGGCTGATCAATACTTTGCCTGTCGCCTCGGCATCGGCTTCCGCCCTGTGCGCGTTCACGAGCTCTATATCGAAATGCCGGCACATGGTGCCCAGAGTGTGATCGTTGGTGTAGGGCAGATAAATCCTGCCCAGTTCAGCCGTGTCCCATTTCTCATTGGTCAGGGGCAGGTGGCCGGAAAGGGCTAAATTATGATCAATAAAGCCAGTATCGAATCTCACGTTGTGACCCAGGATCACACTTTCCCCCAGAAAAACCACCAGCTTTTGTAAAACCGCAGCGATCTGAGGAGCCGCCTTTAAATCGTTGGGATCAATGTGGGTGAGATGCTGAATATACTTTGGGATACCGTGTTTGGGCTTCGCGAAGCTCTGAAAGCGGTCAACAATAACAGACCCCGTGAATCTCACCGCGGCAATCTCAATTATCTCACAGTTTTGGAAATCCAAACCCGTGGTTTCGATATCCAAAGCGACGAAATCCAGTGTACGGAGGAATTCCTCTCCCGGACTGGTCTTGATATCTGGAGGGATGGCAGTCATTATTCTTCGCGGTTGAGGTTGTAACGGCTCAGCTTTTTGATCAGGCCTTGCCTGGAAAGTCCCAGTTCTTTGGCCGCCTGGGTTTGATTCCAGCCGCAGCCTTCCATGCAATCATATATCATCTTACGTTCCAGTTCCTCGATGGCGTCTTTGAGGTTTTTCTTGCCTGAAAGCATGCTGATAGTGCGGATGTTTTCCATAAAACGGCGCACTTCGTCAGAGAAGTCGCTGGGTTTGATGAAAGATCCTGGTTCAGCCAGGGTTACAGCCCTCTCGATCTCATTCTCAAGCTGTCTTACGTTTCCAGGCCAGTCATACTGCTCCAGGATCTTCATGGCCTCATCTGTGATCCCGGGAACTTCTTTGCCGATTCTTTTGGTGTATTTGTCCAGGAAGTGAATAGCCAGAAGTGGAATGTCTCCCTGGCGTCGCTTCAAAGGTGGCACCTCGATTCTGATCACATTCAGCCGGTAATAGAGGTCCAGCCGAAAATCACCTTCCTTCACTTTGTCAATAAGCGAGACGTTGGTGGCACAGACCACTCTCACATTCACTTTTTCGGTTTTGGTGGCCCCCACCCGCTTGATTTCTCCTTCCTGCAAAAAGCGGAGCAGCTTCGCCTGGGTGGATTGACTGATATCGGCTATCTCATCCAGGAAAAACGTCCCTCCATCGGCGATCTCGAACAGACCTTTCTTGTCATAGGCCGCGCCTGTGAAGGAGCCCTTGACGTGACCAAACAGCTCGCTTTCCAGCAATGTCTCAGGCAAAGCGCCGCAGTATTGCGCCACGAAAGCTTTACCCCTGCGGTTGCTGCTGTAGTGCAGTGCTCTGGCGATCAGTTCTTTACCAGTACCGCTGGGGCCCTCTAGCAGCACTGAAGTGGGTGTATCCTTCACCTTTTCAATCACTTCAAAGATCCGCTCCATCTCAGGGCTTTTACCGATAATATTGGCATAGAGGTTGCCGGCATTCAGCTGTTCGCGGATGATGGCATGAGTCTTTTCCAGATTGGCGCTGCGGACGTTTTCGATGATCACGATCACCTGATTTGATAGCGCGTTTAAGAGGTTTACAATCCTTTCAGAGAAGTAATGCGAGCCCCCCTGGCAAAAGAGCAGCACCACCCCCAAAACGCTTTTCCGGATGGAGAGGGGGATGCATATAATATTGTTGTAAGAAGGGGCAAAATGAGGCTGCTTGAGGTCCGCGGCTTTATTGTCGCGGTAGACGTCCGTGCAAATACCCAGGAAGGTCTCATGGAGCTTGTCATCCGGAGAGAAATTGCGGTAGATTTTATAATCCCAGTGGTCCGGCATCTGTTTTCCAGTATGCAAGCACAAGATGCCTCCGTCCGCTTCGGAAATCTCCACCAGACTGCTGAGCGACTGCTCGATCAACAGGTCCAGATCACTGATAGTGTTCAGTTTCTGGGTGATCTCATAAAACTGGTTCAGGAGGTTCTCTTCAAACTTGACGTCCTGCATCTGGGCGGAATACTCCCGCGCAATCTTCTGGCTGAGGATGTCATTCTGTTCCAACAGCTTGATGGAGCCGTAACGCTGGATGATCTTCTTGTTATTCTTGAGGATCTGCAGCGCTTGTTCCCAATCCTGGAGATCAAAGAGCACGCTGGCCAGCTCGTAATTGGCCAGAGAAAGCTCATAATCGTTGTCGGTTTCCACGAAGTGGCGGATAGCTTCATCAAGGTGCTCGCGGGCTTGTTCCAGATTTTTGCGTTCCAGCAATGCTCTCAGATAATGAGCCCTTCCCACCTCAAAAGAGCGATTCTGATCGGTGGCCATCTTGAGCGCCTGGGTGATATAGTAATCGCCGCTCTCGTAGTTGTGGGAAAGGATGAAGTAAAAGGCCTGCTTCTGATAGCCCTCGATAATCTTGTCGCGCGCGTTGAGAGACTTGAAAAAATCCAGGCTTTCTACCAGATAACTGTAAGCCTCCTTGAACTTTTGCAGCCGGGTGAGTACGCTGCCCAGGTTCCCAAATAGTTCCGCTTTGATGTATTCATCACTCACAGAAGGCAATAGCTCCAGTCCCTTGAAGTATAGGTCATATGCGAGATTCAGTTCTCCTTGTTTCTCATATACTTCACCCAGATTATTGAATGACCTCAGCAGCCCCTCGCTGAAGTTGTTATCCTGAGATTTGAGAATGGCCTGTTCATAAAGTTCGATGGAGCGGTTCCATTCCCCCATCTTGAAATAGAGCGCGCCGAGATTGTTGAGCGAAGCCACGGTATTGCGGTAGAAACCAAATTCCACCGCAGTCTCCAGTGAGCGCTTGAGGGCGTCTTCCGCTTTGGAATAATCTCCGTGGTCCATCAGCGTAACGCCGATGTTGTTGTAGATATTTGTGATGTTGTAGGGCTCGTTCAGCATTTTCTGCAGCTTGAGCGCTTCTTCTAGATAGAATAGGGAACGGCTGGCATCACCCTTGTCATCCATCAGACCGCCCAGGTTGTTGTAGCACACGGATATGCCGTTGAGATTGAAGTGCTCTTTCTCCAGAGTGAGGCTGCGCAGGAAAAACTGCTCGCTGCGCTCCCAATCGCCCTGGAACATATAGAGGACGCCCAGATTGTTGTAGATGGCAGCCAGGCCCACGTGATCGCTGGCCAGATTGTACATCGTTTCGGCGTCCTTGAAAGCTTCCTCGCTTTGGTCCCATTCATTTATGTAATAATGGATCTTGCCCTTGGTCTTCTTGGCTTCGGCCTGCACCTGATAGCGCTTGATCTTATCTTCCACTTTGCTGAGAGAATGCAACACGTTCTCCAAGACTTCGAGGGCCTTATCAAATTCCTCTCCCTCAGCCAGAATATCTGCTTTCAGCAGCAGGATTTTTATCTTCCAATACTCGTCGATGCTGGCGGGAGTATACTTTTTGATGATTTCGAGAGCGAAACTGGATGAGTTTTGGGCGAAGAGATTGGAGGCCAGATGCCAGACGATCTCCTCTGCAGGCAAAGAGTTTTCAGTGCAGACCTGTAGGGCGGCCCGGAAGGAATCCACTGCCGCGTCTTTGTCGTTCATACCGGCAGTGGCTATTCCAATGTGTTTTTGCGCTTCCAGCAATTCCCGTGGTTCCGTTACGTGCCTCAGGATGTAGCGCCACAGCTCCGCGGCCCCGCTTTCATCAGAAATCGATTCCAGATAGGCGGTGAGCCGCGAAAACAGCTCCGGATCATAGATATTGCTCATCATCATGAGCCTCACCAGCACTTGTTCGCAGCCGCTTCTGCCTTTCAACACTTTGATGACGCGTTGTTTGAGCTCTGGACTGAACTGCTCTGGATGCTCGTCAATCCACCTCATCAGCGAGCTCTTTTTCTGGACCGCGTAGCTGGATTCAATGCGGCCCAGCAGATCTTCACGGATCAATCCCTCCGTATCATTTGTGAGGTTTTTACTGATGCCCAGGCCTTTAGCGACGGCAGCGTCAACATCGTTGTTGAACACGATCATGCTGATCAGGAGGTCCCGCTGGCTGACGGCCAGTCTATCCAGACTTCCAAAAAAGAGCTGGGTGGGGTCAAAATGCCTCTCCAGGAAAGGTGAGAGGTCAAAACCTGTATCTTTGACCAGCATTTCGTTGAGAATTCGCTCCACCACCATCAGATTGCCGTCTGAGATGCGCTGCAGTATTTCGCTGCCGCTCACGTAACCCAACTGCTCGTTCGGGAAAGCCACCTGCAGGATTTGCTGCAGATCATCGGTCGTGAGAGATGGGATGTATTCAAACACGGCAAAGGGGAAAAGGCGGTTTTGCGAAATGGCGATGATCTGGATGCCTGCTTCCTCGGCATAGTGGACCAGATACTGCAGAAACTCGCGGCTAAAGCTGTCCAGCACGTCGCAGTCGTCCACGATCAGCACCATCGGTTTTAGCATCTCGAGTTCGTTGAGCCTGGAAGTTAGATAGTAAAAGAAGTCATGCTTGCGGCCGGTGCGGTATCTGGACTGATGTTCCTGGATCAGCTCTTTTAGCTGTTGAGTCTCCAGGTCGGTGACCAGCTCCACAATCTCCTCAAACTGGTTGAAGCTCATTGGGTTAGGAGAAAACACCCTTACCCGTTCGTATTTTACCTTCAGCTGCTCCACCAACGGACTGATCAGATATGATTTCCCGGATCCCGCCCTTCCGGAAAGCTCGATCAAATGGCTGGCAGAGCTGTTTTTTAATAGTTCCAGCACTCTGGAACTGAGGAAGCGTTCAGATACGAACTG
>JAGOIY010000077.1 GCA_017995405.1 Candidatus Cloacimonadota bacterium | reverse complement strand
TAAAAAAGTAGGGATGGTTTTGAGGGCTTAGGTAAACCTACTTCACGTCTTTCTCAACCATCTCAACCTCTCTCGACCTGCTAAACCACTTACATCAAGCATCTGTGTAATCTATAAAACCTGTGTGAACCTTATAACTCTACAAATATCTGCGATATCTGCGCACCAATCTGCGCTATCTGCGGGAAATATGTAATCCGCTGGAAATACATATCAGCGGGAAACTAATCTATCCTCAAAATCCTAACGCCAGTCCCAGATACGGCACACCAAATGAGCTGGTTGTAGTGGATCCCAGCCCAAACCCAGACATCAGAAACAGGATTGAGGACTGCTCCCAGGAGAGGTCAACCGCCACCTGTCTCAGCACGTGAACCCTGACACCCGCTTCCACGCAGGCCTTGGGAACCAGAAATGGAAATATGGGGAAGTATTCAGCATCCGTTACCGCTAGACCGCTTCCCATTCCAAATCCCGGCCCCAGCCACAGTTCCCCGATCCCTTTCTTATAGCTGAAACGGGCCTGGGCAGCCAGGTCGAGCATGCTAAGCGCTTCTCCTTCATCAAACTTGCTTCTCAGAGCCGCGGCTGATAGCCTGTAGCCAAATCCAAATCCGGAAGGGAATCTGCTTACTTTGTCAAGTCCCATCACCACACTGTATTTACCACTGCCACCCCAGATGGATTTCTTGAGGCCTCCAAACAGATGTGATTCGGAGGGCTGCATCCTAGCCAATTCCCTGGGCAGCAAATCGTTAAGGGGTTCTGCCTGGCCCAGGCGGTAGGATAAATAGCATAGATAGCGGTCTTGATACTTATCAATGTGATAATTCTCGGAAAAGGGCGTCAAATCTTTGCAGTAGTAGAGATTCAGCCCCATTCTGCCCTTCGCGTACCTGAACCCCAGGCTGGCTCCTGGAATCAATCTGGCGGCCTCATAGGGAGCGTGTTCCGGTTCCAAATCTCCGCGGCGCTTGTATTTGGCAGCTGTGAGCACCGAGAGAGTAGGCCCCGCGCCCATCTCCACTC
This sequence comes from Candidatus Cloacimonadota bacterium, assembly GCA_017995405.1. Classification (GTDB taxonomy): domain Bacteria; phylum Cloacimonadota; class Cloacimonadia; order Cloacimonadales; family Cloacimonadaceae; genus UBA3900. The sequence goes on along the minus strand of JAGOIY010000077.1, from coordinate 7,901 downwards.
CATAGAGCTTGGCGCGCATGATCAGAGGGATGTCCACATAGTTCGCTTCCAGGCTAAATCTGTCCTCATAATCATCATATTCCCTGATCGAAAACTGCCGTTTATTGGTGCTGATGCCGGTCTGCAGTTCCAGCCAGGGATTCACTTTTCTGCCGATCTCCAGGGCGGGCAGCCAGATACCACGTTTGTGATCGATCGATTCGAAAGTATCTTCCGGAACCCGCTCCACCTTCATAGAGGCCAGATGAAAACCCGCTCCGATGGCCAGATTGGTATCACCCAGGCTGGCGGCGATCTTCTGGGTGGGTAGTAAGTCCTGCCTGGGAGACATGTTTTTGAAGCGATAGGACAGGGTGGCCAGAAAGCGTTTGTGATACACCTTGGTGCCCCAGGCTTCCGAAAATGGCCCCAAATCCTGATAGTAATCCAGATTCAGGCTCGTGGGCTCGCCTTTACCCAAAGGGACTCTGGCACCCACATTGAAGGATGGCATGAAAGTGGGCAGATCATCTTCATATTCTTCTATATCGTCTATACTGTGAATTTCTGAAATGCCTATATGAGTGAATTTGTAGCCTACTCCCGCTCCCGCTCCGACTTCCAGACTGCCGATCCTGGCACGCAATGAAAGCGGCATATCGAGATAATACTCCATGAGCTGGGGGCCGTCATCATCGTAATCAACCAGGCTATAGTTGCGGCTGTGTGGATAGATCCTGAGGTTGAGTTTGAGTATTTCCGAGACGGGTACCCCCGCCTCCAGAAAAACGGTGGGGAAATCCCGGAAGTAGCTGACTTTGCTGGCAAAATCGGGATACTCGCCTTCAGTGTGGTAGCTGGCATGCGCCAGGCCGATTCCCACACCCAGGTCCGCGTCCCAAGCCCTCAACGGCAAAAAAAAGACCGTAAACAGCACCATCACTATCCCGCTGGTCGCGAGCGTGACGCTACTTTTTACGGTATATATCATATAAGAAGGTATCTTACTTTACAGACACTACTTCTTTGACTTCCGGAATCTCTTCTTTGACGATCCTTTCGATGCCCGCTTTGAGGGTGAGAGTGGCCATGGGACAGCCTTTGCAGGCTCCCGTGAGGCGGACTTCCACCACATCGTCGTCACGCACGTTTACCAGTTCCACATCACCACCGTCAGATTGGATGGCGGGGCGGATCTTGTCGAGCACGGCCTGGAGTTTTTCTTTGTCTATCATTTATTCCTCTTAGGTAAAAAAAAGCGGCGGCGGAGCCTGAACCCCGCCGCCAGATAGGATTAGTAGCTGACGTCCACTGTGAGGTGGTTGCCGCTGGGATACAGAAGGTTCATTTTGTCGCCGTTCATCGTGGCGATCTTGACGGAGCCGGAATCCTGGGCCAGATACCAGCTCTGGGTGGCGGCGTCATATTTGACATCAACTTTCTTGCCGACATTGGCGCCCGTGATCTCTTCGATGCTGATGTTGTCGTTGGTGACGCGGAGCTTGAATTTGGAACCGTCCACTTCGGTGTATTGGACCTTCTCTTCGCCGTTCTTCATAGCGAGGGGATTGCTGCCGGTCCAGAATTCCACGGTGTTCAGCAAGACATAATCAATCGTGACCGCGGCACTGTAAACCTGAGCCCAGGAAAGGATCCAGAAGGCAAAGTTGTTGATATACTTGTTGCCCAGGGTGCCGTTCCAATTGTAGAGTTTCTGGGTCAGCACAAAATTGCCATATCAGCCGAACATGCTCGCCATCAGGAAGATGGCGAGTGTGGCCATAAGAATCGGTTTCATGAACTTTTTCATCAGTTCCTCCACTTGATTTATTCTTCTGACAATTTATTCTGGCTCTGCTTTGTCGTCAAGTAATAAAACGCCGGAATGATGATTAAAGTGAGAAATGACGAGACTATCAGGCCCCCGATGGAGACAACGCCCATGGACTGACGAAACTCTTTCATGTTGCTTCCGATCCCCAGGGCCATGGGCAGCATGCCGATCACGATAGAGAGGGTGGACATCACAATGGGCTTGAGTTTGTGCTCTCCCGCTTCCAGCAAGGCGTCGTGGGTATTCAATCCATCTTTGCGGCGCTGATTCACATAGTCCAGGATCAGGATGGCGTTGTTGACCACAATCCCCACCAGCATGATGGATGCCATCATCGAAAAGATGTTGAGCGCCTGGCCTGTGAGGAAGAGGGAAAGGATCACACCGATGAGCGCGAGCGGAACGGTTGCCATGATCAGCAGCGGCTGCGCGAAGCTTTCCAGGATGGCGGCCAACAGCATGTAGGTGAGCAGCACAGCCAGGATGAAAGTGCGCGCCATATCCACAACCGTCTCGTTGAGCATTTCGGCGTTTCCACCCCACACGACCTGATAGCCGGATGGCAGATCGATCTTGTCCACTCTCTCCTGCACCTCTGAGACCACATCTCCCAGATTGGCCCCTTCAGTCAGGCCACCTGTGAAGACGATGCTCTTATAGCGGTCACGATGGGTGATCCGGTTGGTCCCGCTGTCAAAATCGACTCTGGCAAGCTGAGAGAGCAGATAGTTTTGCCCATAGATGGGCACGGTGAGGTTCATAAGCTTGTCTGGAGCGTCTATGTATTCATCTTCGAGGGAGAGCTTGATGTCATACTGGTTGCCAGATTCGCTGTATTGAGTGGAGACAAAGCCTTCCACGCTGGCTCGCAGCGCCATGGCCAGATCATAGACCGTCGCGCCGGCCAGGGCCATCTGATCACGATTCGGGATTATCGTGATCTCAGGACGGCCTTCCCGGGTGCTGGTGTCCAGATTGATGAGGCCGGGAATGTCTCCCAACGCCTTGACAAACTGGCCCTTAAGCTCTTCCAGCTTGTTGTTGTCCTGGCCCTGGAGGTAAAACTTGATGGGAGCGTCTCCACCTTCAAAGATTCCAGGCATGCTCACTTTGATCCTGGCATTGGGGATGTCGGCAAGCTCTTTCGTGAGGACTGCCACCATCTGGTTGGAGCTGCGTTTACGCTCTTTTGCATCCACCAGTTTGAGGTCCGCTGCGGCCAGATTGACACCGGTGTCGATCATGCCCTGAGTTCCGAGGTTGGTGACTATGTGCTCGATTTCTTTATACTTGCCAATTCGCTGATGAATTTCGTCAAAGACCTTGGCCGTCTGCTGCAGATTGTAGCCCTGGGGCAATTCCACCATGATGCTTACACTGCCCTGATCGACGGCCGGAAACAGCTCCAGGCCCACGACTGGCATGAGCGCGAAACTGGCGATCAGCATCAGCAGCGTGGCCAGAATAATGCCCAGGCTGCGTTTTTTAGACCTCAATACGGCGCTGAGAAACTTCTGATAGAGGCCGGCAAATCTGGCAAAAGCGGCGTCGAAACGCAGGCCAAAACGGCTGTCATGCTTGCCCTCCGGAATGATCATGGAGGCCAGCATGGGCGTGATTGTAAATGAGGTTGCCAGAGATACGAGCGTGGCAAAAGTAACCGTGAGAGCGAATTCTTTGAAAAACTGGCCTACCATCGAGCTCATGGACGCGATTGGTAAGAACACCACGATATTGGTAAGCGTGGATGCCATCACAGCCACTGCGATCTCGGCCGTTCCGATATCGGCAGCCACTCTTCTGCTGTTGCCCATATCCTTGTGGCGGAAGATGTTTTCGATCACCACCACTGAGTTGGTCACCAGGATACCTACGGCCGTCGATAATCCCATCAGAGTCAGCACGTTGAGTGTGAAACCCATGAGCTGTAAAAACACAAAGGTGGAGATAATCGAGATCGGCATCGAAAGCGCCACAATCAGGGTGGACCTGAGATCGTGTAAAAAGAGAAACAGGATCAAACCGGTGAGCAAGATGCCCATCCAGATATTTCCAAGCGTGTCGCTGACGGTGGATTTGGTAAACTCCGAATCGTCCCTGATGATCTGCAGATCGGTGCCCTGAGGCAGCTCTTTCTGGATTTTGGGCAGCTCTGCAGCAATCTGTTTGGCGATATCGACCACATTGCCATCAGCACTCTTGATCAGAGACATGCGTACTATGTTGTCCTTTAGAGACTTCCTGGAGACGTCAAAATAGATGGCACGGGTGCGGACCTCTTCGCTGCTGTCCTCGATTTTGGCGATCTGGGAGAGCTTTTTCATGCCGGCACCGGTGGGAATACGAGCTTCACCAATCTCGTCCAGGCTGCCAAACTCGCCTTTGAGCCTCACGGAATACTCCTGCGATCCCCGGTTGAAGTTTCCGGCCGGCATGTCCATATTCTGGGCTGCCAGGATCTGCATCAACTGGGCCAGCGAGATTTTGTTTTCATAGATGGCACTGTCCGATAGCTTTACGTCAATCTGACGTTTGGCGCCGCCGGTCATGCTGACCTGAGCTACCCCTTCGATTTGGGCAAACCGGTCCTTGATCTTGGTGTCCGCCAGTTCATAAAGCTCCCGGCTGTCGAGAGATCCGCTGAGGACTATATCCATAAAGGGAAATGAAGAGATGTCAAACTTTTGCACCACAGGCTTTTCGGCCGTGCTGGGAAGGTCTCTGAGAATGCCGTCTACCTTGTCTTTGACTTCCTGATTGGCGATATCGACGTCCTTGCCAAGTTCGAAGGCGATGATGGCGATGCTGACGCTTTCCAGAGAATAGGATTGCACATAGTCGATGCGGCTCACAGTCGAGATGGCGTCCTCGATCTTTTTGGTGACCTGGGTTTCCACCTCTTCAGGTCCCGCTCCGGGATATACCACCTGGATCGATACAAATGGCAGTTGCACGTCCGGCATCAGATTGAGCGGCATGTCGATATAGGCCAGCATACCAAACACCACGAACACCAGGATGGCCATGGTGACCAGCACGGGACGTTCGATGGAGAGCTTTGATAAAAACATGTTCTATTCCCCCTGGTCGATCAGACGGATCAGGGCATTTTCGCTCAGCAGGCTGTTTCCTTCGGTGATCAGTTGATCTCCATCGTTGAGGCCGGTAATCACTTCAAAATGGAGCTGATCGCTCAACCCCGTCTGAATTTCTCTGCGGACCGCCCGGTTGTTTTCATTCACCCAAACCCAGGCGGCGCCATTTTCAAACCCTATGTGCTCGCGGTTCACCACCATGCAGTTTGGTTTGGAAAGGACGGTCACGTTGATCTGAGCGTTGCTGCCGTAGCTGATGTTTTTGTTTACGCCCGGGAAAACCGCTTCCACGCGCACAGCTCTGGATTGAGGGTCCAAAGCCATCGCCACCTGAGAGATACGCCCGTTGATGGTCTCACCGTTGACGGTGGCGGAAACCTGAGCGCCCTTCTTAATCCTTGCTACTTCAGTATCCGGGACCATCATCACGGCTTTATAGCCCCCCGTGGCGGTCACTGTGAACAAATCCTTGCCGGGATAGACTTTCTCAGCCAGATTGACGTGGATAGCAGTGATGATGCCGCTGATGGGAGCTCTCACCTTGATCATCTGTTCGCTGGCCTCCAGATTGGCTTTGCTGACCTTGTAACCGGTTTCCAGATTGTCGAGGTCCTGACGTGAAACCGCGCCCTTTTCAAACAGACGCTGCATGCGCTCATAAGCCTGTCTCTGAGCCGCGAAAGCTGTGGAGGCCTGTTCATATTGCGCCGCGGGAGTGCTCGTGGGAAAACTGATAACCACCTGGCCTTTGGAAACCCGGTCTCCCACCTTGGCATGAATTTGGGTAACGACGTCGCCAATCATGGCCTGCGCGGTGGATTCCTCACTGCCAGCCAGGGACGCGTTGTAACGCAATTGCTGGACGTATGTCTCTGTTCCCATTATTCTTACACGCACAGGGATGCCCTGGTCGGCCTGGATCTGCTGCATGTTTTTGGCTTTGTCCTTTTTACCTCCACAGCCAACCAAGCTCAGGGCGATAAGCACCGCCAACGTGAAAACTATGTATCTCCTCATGGTAACTCCCTTAGATTCTGGTTCCAATAGATTTTTGCAGTTTTAGCTGTTTAACGATCACCTCATAGATCGCCTGCAGATACTGCAGACGGATTCCGGAAAGGGTGATCCGGGCATCAAAAACTTCCAGCTGGATGCCCACCTGATTGTCGTAACGTACCTGGGCAAGTTCCAGACTGCGCTCTGCCATTTTAATATTTTCTGATTGCACTCTGTAGTTCTCTTTGGCGTGATGCCAGTTTTGCCAGTCCTGCTTGATTTCAAGAGCGATAAGATCTTCGTAGTCTTGCTGTTGCAGAACGGCCTGATAATGAGAGCTCTTGGCCAGTTTGCGCTTGGATGTATTTGAAAAACCCGTAAAGAGCGGAATTTGAATCCCGATGCCGACGCTGTAGCGCGAGCCAAAGTCATCGCGTTCGATGCCAAAATCATCCGCCGCGGTATAGAGTGAATAGTCCGCCTGCAATGCCACGTTGGGGAGGTAGTTGCCCTTTTCGGCATTGTATTTGATCTTGGCCACTTCAGTCGCTATGTCTGCCAGCTCCAGTTCGACCCGGTCTTTTTGCCCCGCGCTGAGAGCCTCCTCGAGACTGATTTCCCACTCAGGAGGAAGGTTAAACTCACCTTCGGGCTTCAATTCCGGGTCCTCACTGCCCAAGTGCCTGCGAAACGCTGCCAGGACAAGCTGATAGTTGTTTTGTGCTTCCAACACCTGAGGCTGCAGCTTCGCCACTTCAAGGCGCGCTCTAAGCAGATCAAATTCGCTCACCATGCCTTCTGAAAAAAAGGATTCCACTCTGGCCAGATGACGGTTGGCGAGCTCGAGTCCTTCCTCCTGCACGCTTGCCAGCTTACCGGCCAGCAGGCACTGATAAAACAGCTCGGTGGTATTGAGCACCAGCTTCTGCTCTTCCAGAGTGTAGTTTAGCCGCTGGATGCTGCGATAACGGTCCACGGCTTTGATGCCGTTGATGAGCTTTCCGCCCAGGAAGAGCACCTGGGTCATTTTGAGCTGCAAGGCCACGGAAGCCTCGTCCATGGGATCGGCTGGAATCATGGAATTGACTACATTATCCAGAATCGCGCCCAGATATTGATCGTCGTCACTGGCCGTGGCCGATAAGCCACCACTGAAACTCACCGGCGCGGGAATGGCTGAAGGCGGTAAATTGGTGCGCGAAAGCTCATATCCACCCTGCATCGTCAACTGAGGCAAGAGATTACCGCGAACATCGTTGTAGGTCTGTCTGGCTTTTTCCACTTCCTCTTTGGCGATCAAAAGCTGGCGGTTGTTGCGCTTCGCCATCTCGATGCTCTCTTCAAGCCCGATCGCGTGGGCCAGACTGATAAGCAGGCAGAAACCGGCTGCCAGCATTGCATGTTTCATCATTGTCCTCTTTTGATTATTCCGTATAAGATCATATCGATCAGGTTGTCCTGATCACGTTCCAAACGCTTGAGTATTCTGTCCTTGTCTCCCGGAGACAGGTTCATTTCCGTCATCAGCATCCAGTCATGGACCACAAAGATCGTGTCTTCCACGCTTAGTTTTGCATCGAGGAGACCTTCCTGCCTCCCCGCTTCCATGATATCGCGCAACAGGTCCAGCATCCGGTCGCGGCCTTTGGCTTTGAGGCTTTCCAGCACTTCCAGATATGCGGGCGGAATGCTGTTTTGAGCCTCCATGAGGATCGGCATGCTTTCAAAGATAAAGCGAATCGGCAGCTTCAGGATTGCCCGAAAGCGATCCTCAAAGCGGGTGTGGATGGCAAGTTTCTCCTCTATGACGGCAAAGAAGCTGTTGTAAGCTGCCTGGACGGCATCCAAAAACATCGCCTCTTTGCTCTCAAAATAGTAATAGAGGGTCGTCTTGCCGATTCTGGCCCGGGAAGCGATCTCTTCCATCGAGCTCTTGTCATATCCCCGGCTGGCAAACACACTCATGGCCGCGCTGAGGATTCGTTCTCTTTTCAGAG
>JAGOIY010000076.1 GCA_017995405.1 Candidatus Cloacimonadota bacterium | reverse complement strand
ACATGTTATCCACTATCAAAAGACGCGGACCTGAGGGCCCGCGTCTGCTATTCACAACTGGTTGAGGGGGTTATTTTATCAATACCACTCTGGCCGTCTGGCTGAATCCCGTCACCCCAATGCGGCAGAGATATACTCCGCTGGCCACAGATCTGCCGGCTGCGTCGCGTCCATCCCATCGGAAGATATATTCTCCAGCTTTATCGGGATAGATTATGATGCTACGGATTAACTGACCGCGGGCGTTATAGATGTTCAACGTGAGCGGACCGCGTTTGGCGTCGTTGACCATCACCTTGAGGTCCACATGGTTTTTGAAGGGATTGGGGCCACAAGCCGTGATCCTGATAGGATGCAGAGCAGGCGGGACGGTGTCTTCGGGATTGGCCACTTCTCCACCAGAGAAACTGGTGAAGCTGCACAGCACTCCATAATCGATGCTGATCTGCACGATCTGGTCATGCAGCGCGATCGCTTGAGGGGAATAGGGGTCCAGCTGGTAGTAGAGCGCCATCAGATGCTCGATCTTGAGCTTGGCCCAGATCTTCATCAGGAACTGCATGCCAGGCTCTGAGGTCTGGCCCAGCGCGTGCTCATAGTGGTAATTCACATGGCTGCCAAGCACATAGCCGCCTATGTTGAAGACCAGGTTGGCCGCTTGATGATACCTGCCGCAGAGGATCATCTGATTGCCCAGATAGAGGTTGGGCAGCGGATCGGGATAGATTTCTGTGATGTTGCCGGTCTGGCCCACCACTTCAAGTTCGGGGTCCAGCAGGATGGGGTTGCGGATCTTGGTGTAGAAGTCGATCAGCACATCCAGCAGTTCATTGAGTCCCACGTAGGTGGCGATGCCCTGATGGGCTGCCGAGATCATCGAAAGCAGTTGGAAGGCTACGTTGGTGCCCACTCCAAAGCAGAAGATATTCACGTCTCTATCCGTGGCCGTGACGAGGTTGTCGATATGGTCCACGAGAGTGGGGGTGTCGATGATCCCCGTGCTGGGATGCCCGATCGTGAGAAACACGATCACGTGGGCCGCTTCGTCCGGAGCGCCGCCAAACTGAGGAATGGCCGTATCGAAGGCCCCGGAGATGTTGCAGGAACCCTCTGGCTCCAGATTGGCAATGTAGGAAAGGGCCAGATCGCGGTTGGCGGGATTGAAGGGTACGTGGTTCACGGCAAAAGTTCCCGCCACGGTGGCAAAATCCACGATGTTGAAGTAATCGCCGGCGTTGAGGTTTTGGATCATATAGGAGGCCGCGTCTTTGGCCTGCTGCATGCTGGCGTCGTTCATCATGCCGCTGCGGTCCAGCATAAAGGTAAAGTATTTCTGGATCACGTCCGCGCTGGGCTGCGGCTCCACAATGCTCATAAAGAAGCCGTCGCCGAGGTCGTCAGGCACGTATTGATGGTCGATAAAGGTGCTGAAGGTGCTGGCCCCCAGGTTTTCCATGGCCAGATCATAGCTGAGCTCGATATCGAGGTCCAGATTGAAGGTGCTTGCCATCAGGTCCACTGACGCGGTCGGGCCGTCGATGTCGATATTGACATTGGTGAAGCCTGGCAGCAGCACATTGCTGATCGTGCGGTTTCCGGAGATCTGAATATCCACGCTCAGTGAGTCCAGGGGTTGATTGGTCAGATAGCCGTAGGAGCTGTTGAAGTCATACTCCACCCGGCCGTTCAGATAGGGCAGCAGCTGCACATAGGTGACGCGGAAGATCATCTCAGCAGCGGGCTGCACATGCTCGGAAACCGGAAAAGCCAGATAGGTCTTACCCAGATAGTTGTCCAAAGCGGGGTACATATCTTCGCCGGGCGGGACTACCGAACCTCCCGCTCCGGGCTCGATCACGGCATCATGCCAGGCGCCGTTGACAAACCAGCTGAGAGCGGTGGGACTGGCTTCCGGGGGATGAGGAAAGGCAAACACGGTGCTGGTGGAGACGCTGTAGTTGTTGTAAAAGCGCATGGTGGCAACGGTGGTGGCCACCTGATTGGTGATCACCGTCTCCACCCGGCAGCCTGTGAGGGTGAGGTACTGACCGCTGATGCCGTTTTTGATCAGGACGCCATTGGCAAACAGGCTGTAAGCGAGCAGGACGAGCAACAGGAATATACTAAGCTTTTTCATGATATCCTCCTCATTGGGCGATCAGCAGTTTTCCGCTGGCGGCATAGCCATCGGCTTGAAGGCGATAGAGATAGACTCCACTGGAGACGCGTGCGCCCTCCTTGTCTTTGAGGTCCCACCAGAGGGTGTGCTGGCCAGGAACCAGATGTTTGTCAGACAATTCTTTGACAAGCTGACCTCTGAGGTTGTAGATTCTGGCCTGGACTGATGTTTCCTCTTTGAGGCTGAAACCGATGCTCACATATCCGGCCCGTTGGGATAACGAAACGGGATTGGGCCAGGCCCTGGAATCAAAGATAAGCGCTTCATGATCAGATGGTTGCTGGACCATAGCGCCCGCCGCCACATACAGAGGCTCGTCGGGATTGCCGAGATAGGTGATCAACTGGTTGGCCTGAGTGCAGAGGATGTAATACTGCACTCCCAGGGAGCCGAGATTCTGGTTGATCGTGGCGCTGAAGTTGTTGCCGCTCTGGGCCATAGCCGCTTCCTCATAGATCAGGGCACCCATGGGACGGTAATACAGATTGAGCTGGGGAGTGGTGAAAGCCGTGGCCGTCACACTCACTGCCAGTTGACTCGAGGAGGAATAGCTGGCCGTGGGAGTGCCAAAACTGGCATGCCCGGCGGGAGAAACCGCGATGCTGAAAGGATGCAGCTCAGGTTCGCTGGAAGGCAGAGTAACGCTTGTCTGACCGTCGCTGGCGCTGATGTAATACTCAATTCCAACTCCGGAGACCTGGTTGGCCGGCAGGATGGCCTGATAGTAATCTTCCTTGATCATGGTCATCGGAGCTGAATACCAAGCGCTGGTGCCTACGTGGCGCCATATGATGGATTGAGTGAGGAGGCCTGGCGGCACCCGGTCCTCAATCACCACTTCCAGTTCCAGTGGCCACACAGCGGGCACGGGAGTGTAGTCCAGGGCTTCCAGTTCCGCTTCGCGTGTGATGATTGGCGATATCCCAGGCAGATAGAAGGCATAATCCTCTGAGCTGTCGGCTCCACTGCTGGCGGTGAGTTTCACGATCCGGCTCATGGGGTCATCCGCCTGGACTGGAGATATGTAATGCACTGTATAGAGAGAGGTTATATAGTTCCCAATCTCTGAGATGATGACGTTGAAATTATCGTAGATATAATAGCAGGCGGCACTGGGATTAGTCTGCTGGGCGATAGGCAAATACTGGGCCAACTGACCGCTGTTGTTGGTGTTGAAGATCGGAAACACCATCACTTCATTGGGCAGAAGCCTCTGGGCCAGGAGGTCGTTGACGGTCCAGTCCGTGACGTAGTCAGCCTCGTGAGCGGTGGCATCTGTGAGCATGATCATCACTCTGGAAGCTCCTGGGCGCCAGCTGAATACGCTGCCTTCGGCCATCGCTTCCAGTTGGTTTTCCGGGCCGTCTCCTCCGCTTCCGATGTTATGTTCGCCGAGTTCGATATTGCTGATGATATTCATGATCTCGGTGAAGCTGGTATAAAAGAAGTATTGATTGTAAACATAGACGATATCGCCAAAGACCACAAAGCCGATGCGATAGTCCATGTTCTGGCCCTGCAGGTGGTTCATAAATGCCTGCATATTGGCCCGCACGGAAGCGATCTCGTCTCCCATGCTGCCTGTCACATCCAGCACGAACACGATATCGGTGGAGCTGGCGGTCTGGCTGTTATCAGGAGCTATGACGCTGAAGAGATTCGTCTGAGCGCTGGAGTTTTCCCACACGCTGAAATTGGATTGAGTGAGAGTGGTGACCGGACCATCAGGAGAGCGCACCGAGGCGGTCAGGTAGACCGAAGGCAGGTTTGAGATATTGATGCCGGTGATGTCCAGTTCCAGGGGATGAGGCTCTACAATATCGATGGCGGCGCAGTCCAGATACCATCCCAAAGCCGGGACCGAGGCATCGGAAGTGAGGTGAAACACCACCTGAATGCTGTTGCCCTGCCAGCGGGTGACATCTATGGAAGTTTCACGCCACTGACCTCCGCTCGTACCGCTGCGGGCATCGACGCTGTAATAAGTACTGCCCTGTTTGATCTCCACCCAGCCAAAGTCGTAATCGCTCTCCAGTTGAAACCACTCCGTGAAACTCAGTTCCACATAGCTGGCAGCGGGAATTGGGATGCTGGGGCTCAGGGCCCGGATGTTTGAATCATTGGCATAGAAGCCTGCCAGGTTGGTGGCCAGACAGCCATTGCCATCCGGGACGGTGTCCGGTCCCATGGTGGGTGTGCCCATATTCCAGGCGTAGGCCAGGTCCCAGCCGGTGGAACTGCTGAAGTTGGTGCTCCAGATTGTGGTGCGGTCTGCACCTTTGGCCTGCTGCTCCAGTTTTGAAACCCGGTAGGGGCTTTGCGGAAAAACTTCAAATCTGCCCTTGACGGGCGGATCGTTTTGGTCGGCAAGCAGCCAGCCTGCCATAAACAGCATAAGCATTGACATAAGCACTCTTCTCATCTTGAGCCTCCTTTGTGTCAGAGTTTACTTGGGAGCAAGTATTGTTCCATTTGACAAGCAAAGCTCAAAGTCTGCCGGTTTTCAAACCGGGCCACAGATAACTCAAGTATGGGAAGGGGGGTTTGACTTGACAGAATAACCCCGCAAAATTCTTTGACTCGCAAGGAAATATATCACAAGCATGAAAAAAGAGAAGCTCTACGTCCTGGAACAGATGCCCATTACGCGTTCCATCATCCACCTGGCCCTGCCCAGCGTGCTCAGCATGCTGGTGAATATCCTTTACAACCTCACGGATACCTTTTTTATCGGCAAGCTCAACGATCCCTACCAGGTGGCGGCCGTTTCGATCTCTCTGCCGCTCTTCACTTTCCAAATGGCAATCGCCGGCATCTTTGGCAACGGGGGCGGCAGCTATCTTTCCAGGCTGCTGGGCAAAAAGCAGTATCAGGAAGCCCATGAAACTGCCACCACCGCGATCTTCTCATCCGCCGCGAGTTCTATACTGCTGGCGGTTTTGGGGATTCTGAGCATTCCGCTGTTCCTGAAAGCGGTGGGAGCCAGCGGAATGGTGAAAGCACCCGCTTACGACTATATGTTTATCATCCTGCTGGGCACCCCTTTCATCATGCTCAAGTTCACTCTGGTGCAGCTTCTGAGGGCTGAAGGGGCTGCCAAAGCGGCCATGGCGGGCCTTTTTATCGGGACTGGGGTCAATATCATTCTCGATCCGCTGTTTATCTTTGTCTTCAAGATGGGAGTCACCGGGGCCGCCGTCGCCACCGTGATCGGTCAGGGACTGGGAGCTTCCTTTTATCTATATTACTACTTAAGCGGACGCAGCCTCGCTTCGCCTGGGCTCAAGTATCTGTGTTTCAAGCTGGAAACCTATCGCCAGATCCTCTATATCGGCATTCCAGCCTCACTGAGCCAGATCATGATGAGCATCGGAAACACAATATCCTACAAGCTGGCAGCCGATTTCGGAGATCACGCCGTGGCCGCTTTGGGAGTGGCCGCCAGGGTTTTCAGCATCCCCATCTTTGTGTTTATCGGCATCTCGGTGGGGGTACAGGCCCTGATCGGTTACAACTATGGCGCGCGCAATTATCCCAGGATGAAAAAGGCCATCCGCACCTCGATCACGATCTCCCTGTGGCTGGGAGCCTTCTTCACGCTGATGTTTGCCCTCTTCCCCGCCCAGTTGATCACCGCCTTCATCAAAGACGTCAAGATCATGGAACTCGGTACCGTCATCCTGGAAGCCTATGTTTTTGCCATCCCCATGGCGGCCATCGGAATGATCCTGATGGCCAGCCTTCAGGCTATGGGCAAAGCGCTGCCGGCTCTGATCGTAGCGCTGTCCAGACAGGGCATCGCCTATATCCCGCTCATCTATTTGCTTACCCGCCTCTATGGCTTTGAAGGCCTCGTGTTCGCGCTTCCGCTGGCAGACTATCTCACCACCGCGGTGTCTTTTGGCTTTGTGTGGTTCATCCTTCGCGGGCTAAAAACCCAAGGGCTGGGGCCTGTGGCAGAGCGGATGCCGGAAACCCTCTGATAGAATCAATTACAGATAACTGAGCCGCGCGGACCCCGATCTCATTCTGGAGTGGGATAAGGTCCCCGGGGCGGATGGATACAAAGTGTGGCATGCACCGCTTCCCGATGGCTTGTTTATGCTGTTGGGAGAGACAGACCTCAACCAGTACATCCACTCCGGAGGGGCTGTCGCTCCCAGAGCGTTCTACAGAGTGCTCACGATCGACAGCGAATAGCCCTTCCGTTTTGGAAGCCTATTGTGCTTGACAAATATGATAAGACTCCAGGGATGGAATCAAATATTAGCCAAGGAGGCCAAGATGAAGGCCAGGATCGCGATCCTCATGATCGCCGCGATGTTGTTTGGCGTGCTTTACGCCGCTGATGAAGAGCTGGTTCCCGTAGTTGATTTCAGCATTTCCGAAACCCCTCGGGAAGCTAAGATGGAAGAAATGACGGTGGCCGGGTTTCAGGTGATGAACACCATGGAACACGATGCCATGATGAAGGTATGGGGCGATTTTATGAGCGTGGTGGAAAAGCTCCCCTGCGATCCCTCAACTCCCTATTACGGTGTCAGTTTCTTTACCGAAGACTATAATCCCCAGGACCACACAGGCTTCGGCTATATGGCCTGCGCGCCGGTCCTCAGCACCGAAAAGCTCCCCGAGGGAGTGGTGGCCCGCAAGATTCCCGCCCGGGATTATATCGTCTTTGAGCACAAAGGCCCTCTCAAGTATCTGGAAGAGAGCTTTAACTACATATTCTACAAATATCTGCCCCAGAGTGATTACAAGGCCCTCTTCACAGACGTGCTGGAAGTCTATGACTGCCGCTTTGATGCCGAATCTCCTGATTCCATCATCGAAATCTGGATGCCCGTCGAGCCCAAAGAATAAATCCAGCCGCTTTTTGAACGCGTTTCAGGCCCCGGAGTTTGCTTCGGGGCCTGTTGTTTACATAGAGAAATGGAGAGAATATGAGAACATTTTACCATGAGATTTGAGAATATGAGGCTCTCTTTCTTACCATTCCAGCATCATCCCTTATCCATGGGCCCTGTGTCTGTCACTACCATGTCCTACCCATCCCGAACTTGATTGGGGATGCCTTGAGGGAGGTACGGACAGGCAAGCGAACCACGAGTAAGGGCGAAGAGGCAAATCAAAATCGGAAGCTCAACTACTGGGTCTTCATCCTTGCTCTTTAGCCGCCCTTGAGATGCCGTGCGCCCTCCCGCGATTTTCGGCGGAGAGCCCACGGCATCTCAAGGGCGGGTGACCAGGCAAGGACAGGGAAAAGTCTGAGATCTAATCAGATAGGGATCGTCGCGCAAAGTTGACGGAGTGGTGCAATCACTTGTCAATCAGTCGGATGCGACGTTTGAGTGTGATCCGATGCCGTTCAGTTGCTCAGATCGATGATCTCAATGAGGTGATTGGCAATTGGATTGAGGTTTGAGGGGCCTTTCACCAGGATCAGAAGGTGGGAAGATAGCTGCATGTCGCAGGTAACGGACCTGATAAAGGCATCCCAATCCTGGGGTTCATCATCCACCTGATAGGGAAAAACCCCGCTGGAGAACTGCAGATTCTGGCACACAGAATGCTCAGAGGCCACAGCCAGCATCCACACCGGCAGCTTGAACCTGGCTATCATCCTGGCCGTGTGGCCGGTAACCGTATTGGCCACCACCATGGCAGGATGTAGTTTTTCCACGCTAATGGAAACGTTGTGGGTGATCAGATCGGAAATATGGTTCGCGTCGCCCCGGAAAAAATCCTTGCGGGGCTTACCGATTTCGGGGTCATTGCGTTGCGCTTCAGTATGTTCAGCGATCCTGGCCAGCATCTGGACCGCGCTGACGGGATTTTTCCCCACCGCGGATTCTTCAGACAGCATCACGCAATCGGTGCCATCCAGAATGGCATTGGCTACATCCGTGACCTCAGCCCTGGTGGGAAGAGGATTTGAGACCATGGATTCCAGCATCTGGGTGGCTGTGATCACGGGAACGCCAAAGTAATTGGCCCGGGCGGTAAGATGTTTCTGGACCAACGCGATGCGGGAAATATCGGTCTCGACTCCCAGATCGCCTCTGGCGATCATGATGGCATCCGAAACCGCGCAAATCGCATCGATCCCCCGGACCGCTTCGCCACGCTCTATCTTGGCGATCACGAAGGGGTTGTAGCCCAGCCTGGCAGCTTCCTCACGCAGGGCGAGAATGTCCTGGGCCCGGTTGACAAAAGACTGGCTGACGGCATCGACTCCGTTTTCTAAAGCGGATTTGAGGCATTCGCGGTCGTGGGAGGTGAAGACGTCTATGCCCAGATCGATGTCGAGTATATTCAGGCCCTTGTTGGAGCGAATCTCGCCACCGACTTTGATTAGGCAGACAACATCGTTTCCGAGCACCTTGGCCACCTCAACCTGGATGATCCCGTCGTTCAAAGATATCTTGTCGCCCGGTTTCACAACACGGGGCAAGGGCTCAAAGCTCACTGACACCCGCTGGTAGTTTCCGATGATGGACTCGGTGGTGAGGATGAGTTCATCGCCTGTCCTGAGAATATAGCTTTCGCGGTCCAGTTTGCCTATCCGCATTTTCGGGCCGGGAAGGTCTGCCATGATGGTAAGCCTTCTGCCTTCATCCTGAGCGGCTTTGCGGAGCTTGAGGATGTTGGCGGCGTGATAGGAGAAATCCCCATGAGAATAATTGAGGCGGGCAATATCCATCCCGGCCGCGATCATCTGGCGCATCATCTCAGGTGAATCGATGGCGGGGCCTATCGTGCAGACTATCTTGGTCTTATGGGAGCGGAAGTTCATAATTGACTCCTTTGGGCGCGGGATTTTACGCCCTGTCATGATGGCCAATTATCTGTTCACCCCGTATATTGTCAAGTAATCCTGTTAAATCAGGGATATGACTCCCAGATTTGTCCATTGCCATTGTAACACATTCCAAAACAAGCTGATAGC
>JAGOIY010000075.1 GCA_017995405.1 Candidatus Cloacimonadota bacterium | reverse complement strand
ACGAAGGTAAAGCCATGAAGATATGCATCGTTACAAACTCCCACCACAGCACGGACGTGCGGCTGTATTACAAGATCGCCCTCAGTCTGGCCAAGCTGGGACAGGTGTATCTGCTTTGCGCCAGCGGAGTTAGGCAGCACAGCGTCAACCCCTATCAGATCGTGGTGGATTCCGATTCTCCCTGGGCGGCGCTCAGGCAGCTTTACAATCAAGCTTGCCATCTGAGGCCGGACCTGGTGATCTGCGTGGAGCCGCTCACGATGCTGGTGGGAATGCGGATCAGGAGGCGTCTGGGCTGCAAGGTCATCTTCGACATCCACGAGTTTTTTGCCGACGCTTTTGCCGAGCGCTTCAGTCCTCCCTTTTCATGGCTGATGAAGCTCGTGTATCTAATGGGCGAACGCTGGCTTTCCAGCAGAGCGGATGCCTGTATTGGCGTGAGCGACAAGATTTTGGACCAGGCAGTGCCCAAATCCAAACGTAAACTGGCCATCGCCATTCCAAACTACCCTGTGAAACACGTCTGGGACTACAACTGCGAGACGCCTCTGGAGCTCAGCCTGCTCTGCGAGACGGATTTTGACCTCATCTATATCGGCGGCCTCACCAGAGACCGGGGAATTTTGCGCATCCTCCAGGCCGTATCTTTGCTCCGAAAGGACATTCCGCGGCTCAACGTGCTGATCCTCGGCAAGTTTCACGATCCCGGAGTGGAGAAGGAATTCAACGATACGGTCAACGATCTCAACCTTACCGGCGTGATCTATTATCAGAGCTGGATTCCGGCCGAGAAGATCGGACTGCTGTTAAGGCGCAGCCGGGTGGGGCTTTGGACCTTCAATCCCGCCAGCCGCAGAATGAGACGCGCCATCCCTCTGAAGGTGCTGGAATACTTTGCGGCGGGCCTGCCGGTCGTGAGTACCAAGTCTCCTCTGATGCGGGACCTGGTGGAGACCAACCGCATCGGCGAGCTCTGTGAATACAACTCTCAATCCATTGCCGCGGCAGCGCTTAAAATCCTCAAACTACCCCATGACGAATATGAAAAGATGCAAGCCCGCGCTATCGACCTGATCGAAAGTCGCTTCAACTGGGAGGCGGTGGAACCACGGCTCCTGGACTTGGCCAGCCGGCTGGCAAAGCGCTAATGCCCAAACGCGTCCTCTATCTCAGCTACTTCTATCCTCCTTTGGGAGGACCGGCCGTGTTGCGCAACCTCAAGACAGTCAAGTATCTAAGCCGGTCAGGATTTGAGATCGACGTGATCACCGTGGCCGATCTGGAATACCTCTACCGGGATGAGACGCTCACCAGCCAGCAGAGCGAAAGACGGCTCTTCAGGACGCGCTCGGCAGATCCCATGGCACTGCTCAAGAAACTGCGTCCCGCCAGCAGCGATGAGGCTTCCCGCATCTATATGAATACTCCTGAAAAGGCCAAACTGATGATCAGGAGGCTGTGGCCCATCGACAACAAGATCGGCTGGCTGCCTTTCCTGCTTCAGACGGGACGCAAGGCATTGCGGGAGAATGAGTATGACCTCATCTACATCTCCCTCGGGCCCTTCTCATCAGGACTGGGAGCCTACTGGCTGTCCAAAGAGAGCGGACTGCCTTTGGTGCTGGACATGCGGGATTACTGGACCCTGCTGGGAGATTACGAGCTGCAGGGTTTTGGATGGCAAAGACGCCTTTCAAGGCACTGGGAAGCAAGGCTATATCGTCATGCCAGCCTGATAGTTACAGCTACCCAAGGCATTGGAGAGGATATCTGCGAGGCCTTTGGCGCTGGGCTGCAAAGCAAGTGTCTGACTGTCTATAACGGCTGGGATGAAGAGGATTTCGAGGGCCTGGATGCCATCCATCCCGGTCAGGGCTTTGATCTGGCTTACTTTGGCAATATCTACGCGCGGCGCAGCCTCGGCAAGTTTTACGCCGCAGTAAGTTCCCTCAGAGGCGAAGGTATTCTGCCAACCAATACCCGGATAAAGCTTTACGGCAATTTCTTCCGGGAGACTGTGGAGGAGGCCCAAAGCAGCGGAGTGAGCGATCTGGTGGAGTTTGTTCCCCAGCTCGGTCACCGGGAAGCCATTCGGGCCATGCTGAGCTCGCACGTCCTGCTCCTCACGCTCAACAGCAGCGGTCCCCGTGGCACTCTGAGCTCCAAGATCTTTGAATATCTCAGGGCCGGAAGGCCCATCCTGGCTATGGTGCCGGCTCATAAAGAAGCGGCCTCGCTGCTCAGGGATTGTGGCCAGCCCTATATCTGCGCCATGGAATCGGAGACCTCCATCCGTCAGGCTTTAATGCGCCTGATCGCTGAATATGAAGCGGAGAAGCGCTATCCAGCCCCTCCGGAGCTGGAAAGAGCGGCCCAGATCAGCAAACTGGCCGCGGCATTGGAAAGTATCAAGAACTAATCTTCTATTCAGGGACGGCATTCAAGCAAGTAATTCGCCTACCCCTCTCGTCTGTCCGCGCGACATGATCTAATTCCATGCCCTTCAGCGCATTGATGTTTCCCTGCCAGGCCTCCCTTATCCCTTGATCGCGATATCAGGTCAGGCAAGCCGGACCCAACCCCAACTAAGTTGGTTTTGCCCCGGTAGAGCTATGGGCAAGATCCAGGAACATGAATAAGAGCGAAGAGCGACACAAGCCTTCCTGAACGGCTCCCGTGTTTTTGATTGACAGCAAATCAAAGATCAGTTCTTTGGAAATAAACGTTGAAGGGAGTCATTTTTGCGTAGCATTGCCGTATCAGTTATGGCGCTTATGGCGATCCTGCTGGCTGGGTGTCGTCCCCCTGGCCACTTCCACACTCACGTCCTGAATCCGCTATACAAACACGTGTTGGACAGCCCCGCCACCAATTGGATTTTTGCCGACCTGCAGGGTAACGAAGAAGAATACTTCATCGCCACGGATAACCAGTTTGGCAACATCAACTCCCTCTATGTCTTCCATCCCAATGGCAAGACCATTTCCCAGCTGGCCATGAGCCAGAAATTCAGAGGTTTACGCGCGTTAACGGACCCCCGAAACGGCAATCGCTGGCTGTTCTACAGCTTCAACGATCAGCGCCGGGTGACTGTCACGGGCCTGAAATACACTTGGGAAGTGCCGCTCAAACGGGAAGAAAAGCTCTTTGAATCGATCGCCAGAACGGATACCAGGATCGATGATCCCAGCCTGGAATGGTTTGCCCTCGTCTACCCCGAAATCCTGGAAGATATCGACGGCGACGGCAAGCTGGAAATGGTCTGCAGGATGCTGGACGGCTATATGGCCAATCCACGCGGACTGGTGGTCTATGACTTTGACAGCGGCAAGATCAAGTGGCGCTTCGACACCAGTGCCAATTTCTCCAGCGTGCTGCTTGCCGATCACGATGGTGATGGCAAGAAGGAGTTTATCCTTTCTTCCCAGGCGGTTATGAACACCTCGGCCGCTATAAACGGCTTCGATGATCAGAGTGGCCGGGTGGCGGTGCTGGACACTTCCGGCAAGATCCTGTATCAGGAGAAACTATTTGATGGCTATGGCGATATCCAGCTCACCAGCATCGATCCCGATCAGGATGGCCGCCCTGAAATCTATGCTATTATCTCCACTTGGGGTGCTCGCAATATCCGCAATTCCGTCATTCAGCTCAAATGGGAAAATGGCCATCTTCGCAAGATAAAGACATGGGCCCTGGGCACTTACTTTGACCGGGGCGCTCAGCCATATCAGTTCCAGGACCTGGATGGTTCCGGCACCTGGAGACTTCCCCTGGTGGACAAGGGCAGCGGTCTGGTGGTGCTGGACGAAAACCTGAAGCCGGTAAAGCATGGCTACAAAGACTTTATCAAGCAAATCTGGGCGGTGGAAGACATCAATCAGGACGGAGTCAAGGAGATCTTGCTGCTCACGGCAGACAACAACTTCGTGGTGCTGGACCATCATTTCCGCGAACTGGCCAGCCTCAAGAGTCCCTTCCCAGGTGATGAGCGGACTGCCATGCAGGCTGTGAAGACTGGATTTTCCAAGCCCAGGACGATCGCTCTCTGGTCCAAATCCCAGCTGCAGTACTTCGAGCTGAAGGTGGAGCCCTTCTACAAACTGGCCTTCCGCTTGCTTGCGGAATATCTGTGGGTGCTCACCTTGTTGCTGGCCATGGCAATGCTCTACGCCTGCTACATCATATACTACAACTGGACAACGTTTGCCTGCTTTGGAAAGGAAGTCGGCCTGGGAGTAGTTAACTCCACCAGGAAAGGCCGCGTCCGCAGAATGAATGCCGTGGCCATGAGTGTCCTGAGCCCCGATCCAGACAAGCTGACGGAGAGGTCTTTGGCCCGCTTGCATCCTGAGCTCGCAAGGCTGGTAAAATCTCTTGTCAAATCCAGAGAGAACAACTGTGAGACCACTCTGGAGCTTGAAGACGAATCCAAACAAAAGAGCTTCCGGGTGCTGGCCTACAAGCAGACAGGCCTGAACCGGGGCGTAATGCTGATCTTGTTTCCCAGGACCTATGATCTGGACGCAGACAAAGCTGTCTGGGCAGACACGGCCAGGCGTCTTTCCCATCACGTGCGGAGGCATATCACCAATGTCATCCTGGCCCTGCCGCGTCTGGAAGATGAAAATGACGGCGAGGACAAAAAGGAGTTTCTGGATATTATCCGCGACGAGATCGAGAAAATCCGCGTCTTCACCCACAGCTTTCAGCGCTTTACAGAGCTGAAGGACTATGACCTCAAGGCCCAGGATATCATCCCCTCCCTGGAGCATGTGGTGGCCAGGATCACTCTGCCTGAAAAGATTACCCTGATCAAAAACTGGAAGCTCAACTCCGTGCATGCTTTCATCGAGCCCATCCGTTTTGAGGAAGCGCTCACCAATCTGATCAACAACGCCGTGGAAGCAATGCCGGAAGGCGGAATTCTGCATGTGTCGGCCAAAGTGTTTCCCCATCACACCAGCCCCAAAGGTCCGCTTTCGGTGCTGGTGGAGATCGAAGACAGCGGAGTGGGCATCCCCGCCAAGTATATGGACGAAATCTGGAAGCCCTTCTTTACCACCAATCAATCTGGCACCGGGATCGGATTGCCGGAAAGCTGTAAGATCATCACGTCGATGGGTGGCGAGATCAGCGTCCAAAGCGAAGAAGGGGTGGGCACCGTGGTGTCCGTCTGGCTAAAAGGAGAAGGCGATGATGGGCATTAAAGTATTGGTGGCGGATGACGACTCCATCTTTTGCCGGCTGGTGAAAGACATCCTGCAAAAGGATGATTATCAGGTGACGGTGGCCCTGGACGTGGAAGAAGCCAGACGGGAGACATCCAATCAGAGCTTCGACATCATCATGCTGGATATGTGTTTCCCCTCCCTCAGGGACGGCTTTCAGCTATTGGATGAGTTTCACTCCCAGTTTCAGCAAAGCGTGATATTGATGATCTCAGGATCGGGACACATCCCGGACGCCGTGCTGGCCGTCAAAAATGGCGCGGCGGACTTTATCGAAAAGCCCATCGAACCCAGGGAACTCAGCCTGAGGGTGCAGGCCCTGGCGGACAGGATCAACCGCACCCGCGCCAGTCTCGTCCATCAATATCCCAGCATCGGGATGGTGGGCACTTCCAAACAGATGATCAGCGTGTTTGAAAGCATCGTCAAGGCTTCCAGCTACGACACTCCAGTCCTGATCACAGGAGAAACGGGGGTGGGCAAAGAATTGGCCGCCCACGCTATCCATCGCCTCAGCAAATACGCCACCAAACCGATGGTGAGCATCAACTGCGCCTCGGTACCCAAGGATCTTTTTGAAGCGGAATTGTTTGGCTATGAACAGGGTGCGTTCACTGGGGCCACCAAATCCCGGGAAGGCTATTTTGAGTTTGCCAGGGATAACAGCATCTTTCTGGATGAGATCATCGAGTTGCCCAAAACCCTGCAGGCCAAGCTGTTGAGAGTGATCTCGGAAGGAGAGATCCAGAAGGTGGGCGGCAAAGTGGTGCCGATCGACACCCGCATTATCAGTGCCACCAATCAGGATATCGAAGCGGCGGTGGTCAAGGGCCTCTTTCGCGAAGACCTGCTCTACCGGCTAAACACTCTCCACCTTCGCATCCCTCCCCTCAGAGAAAGAGTCGAGGATATCGCTCCCCTGGCCCGCAACTTTGTGAAGGACTTCTGCGCCCGCAACGATCTGCCAGTCAAACAGATCACCCCCAATGCCATGGCCTGGCTGCAACACCAGCCCTGGAATGGAAACGGCCGGGAACTGCGCAACAGCGTGGAAAGAGCTCTGATCTTTGCCCGCGGGGATGAGCTCGATCTGGCCGATTTTACCAGCCAGGCTGATCTGCTCAAAGCCGCCAGCGCGGTGGGAGCAGACAACAAACTGCGGGACGCGCTACGGTTGTTTGAACGCAATTATATCGAATATCACTACCGGGCCAACAACTACAACCTGACCCGCACCGCGGAGGCCATGGGCATAGATAAATCCAACCTTAGCAAGAAGATCAGCGCGCTTAGCATCAATCCTCACGATCTCTAACCCGCAAGCGGTCTATGTAAATATTAGCTCCCGATCGGTGTGGTAAAATATACCACACCCATTTTTGCGTTTCAGGCCTTCCTGAGGTATATTATACAACTCCATGATACAGTAACAATGACACAATTATATGCATTATATGCCGTTAGCTGAGATTATCACTTTCGGAACAGGAATCGCTCCCTATATGTGCAATTACAGGATTGCTACGTGTCAAGGGAGGATATCACGTGTGGGCCTGTAGGCTAAGTGGCTCTTTGGTCACAGACCTGATGGCCATACTCGTCAACCCGCCTAGCGGATTCTAATAGCCGGTACCCAGTCTCCCGGGTGCCGGTTTTTGCTTATTCTATCACCTTTTCCACAAAACCGGAATACATCGCTCTGGCCACACCCAGATATTTGGGTTTGAAACGAATCACGTCGCCGGTGCGCAATCGTTGAGCATTATCCCCCAGATCATACACGCTCAGATCACTGCTAATCCCCGCAAAACGAATTCCGGGACTGACAGGAACAAGCTGATCGGGGTCTACGTCCAAAATCCCGAAATCCAGCAGAGCCCTGAAACTGGTATTGTCGGGAGTGGGGGATAGACCTTGGCCGGTCACGCTTGTCTGGGGATCAATATCATCCGGGACTGTCTCTTTTTTATAGAGTTCCACGATGTTGGCCTCAAAGCTGAAAGCATCGGTGGAGAGGCCATGCACCTTTTTCCCGTTTAGAGGAGAAGTTCCCAGCAATACGGCTTCTCCAATCCGAAAGTGGTTGATCCCCTCAGGGACTTTTCCTTTTTGCAGGATGGGAATGGTGATACTGCTGGCCCCGGAGACCAACTCCAGCTTCCGCTTGAACTTAAGCTCAACAAGCTGTTTATTGAGCACCATCTGAATCAGCTTGTCGTAGGTGGGGCGCACCCCATACATGCAGCCCAGGTTGGTCCCCAAGCCGATCACTTTGATGCCAGGCAGACGGAAAATGCGTTTGTAGAAAGCCTCCAACCCCTCTCGCAGGATCCCCTCTCTCAGCTCTCCCATTTCTATCATCACGATGATCTCATGGGTCTTGGCTTGTTTGACAGCTTCATTGCTGAGTGCCTGGATCGTGGCGAAGGAGCTGTTCAGAGATATATCCGCGTATTTCACAATCTGGGGGACGTTTTTCAGCACGGGAGGCTTGATATACATGGTGCGCAGCGAGGGATCGATCTCTTTCACCAGTCTCAGGGCTTTCCACTGGGATACAGCCACGGAGTGCACAGCCTTTACGCAGGGATGACTTAGCAGTACGCTCAACACTCTTTTATCAGTGCCCAGAGCCTTTACCACCAGCGACCAGGATTTGCGGTTGGCGGTCATCAGTTCTGTAATGGATTCGATGTTGGCGGTTAGAGCGTCGAGATTGATCTTTAGGCGGGCCACGCTCAGTTCCTTTTCCAGCGCATTTCAATATACTTGCTGCCAAAGCCCAGATGAGAGTAGAGATGGCGGGCGGGATTGTCTGGTTCCACATGCAGAGCGATATCCCCATCGCTGATATCTTTGGCCTTGTTGATCAGGAGTTTACCGATTCCCCGTCCTCGTTTGGCACTATCGACGGCAATATAGACCAGCAGGTTTTGGGGCACAAACTCGCTCATCCCGGTCTTCAACATTACCAGAATTCCAGCCAGTTCTCCCGCTTCGATGGCTGCCAGAATGAAACCACCTTTGCCAGGCAAGGGGTCCAGGACATAGTCAATGGCCTTTTCGATGGAAAACTCGTCATCGCGCCAGCGTTCCAAATGAGTGGACAGGAAACTCACGACTGTCTCCCTGCCAAGGTTTCGTTCTGTATCATCCAGCTTGAATAACTGCAATACTTCGATCATATTATTACTCCTTCTTCTCAATTCTTATTAGCGCAATACCTTGTTAAAGTTGCGTTTAACCACTGTCAAGTCTTTTTTTTCTTGACCATTCCCTCTGCCCTGCCAGCCTGACCTCTATTCAGATTGACTACAAAAAAAGGAATCCATCTATGCGTAAGTTTATCATCATGCTATTCCTGCTGGGTCTTGTAACCCTCTGGGCCGACGAAAACGCAGCCGACCCCGTCAAAGCCTATCTGGAATCTCCGGACATCTCTGGTTTTCAGGCCGCCGTCGCGCAGCTCAGCACTCAGCTCGGAAATGAAGACAGCGACTTCCGGGCCCGGCTTTACCTCCATCATCTCTGCGATCTGGAGGCCACAAGAATGTTGGACGGCCTGATCGCGGATGCCGATTCTCTGGCCCCGGGCGAACGTTTCAGCCTGGCCAACTATCTGCTGGGAAAAGAGGAATACCAGGCCGCGGTGAAGCTCTACGATGCCATAAATGAGGATTTGCCCAACTGGAGCTGCCCCTGGCGCCACAAAGGTGAAGCCCTCTACAAATTGGAGGATTATCAGCGTGCCATGACTGCCCTGGAACAGGCCATCGCCACCAATCAGAATCATTACGACGCCTATATCTGGATGGCGAGGGCCCAGAAAGAACTGGGCCTCTACAAGGAAGCTCTGGCCAATCTCGACAAGGCCAGGACCCTGAATCCCGAAGAAGAAGGCCATGAGGAAGATGAAATCCCCGCTGAGGATATCAATAAGCTCTATAAGGAATTACAGGAACTGCTCCGCTAAGCTGGCCTTCCAGACTGTGATTGTCCTTGCAAAACCGTTGAGACCGGCTATTTTGGCTGTATAAGAGGTGAAACATGAAACAACTACTTGTAACTTTCGTATTACTGAC
>JAGOIY010000003.1 GCA_017995405.1 Candidatus Cloacimonadota bacterium | reverse complement strand
AGTTCCTTTTGGATCAGATCCAATCCGGCATTGAGGGTCTTTTGGGATGAAAAATCGTAGAGGTATTCCGCGAAGGTGAGCAGCGCGTTGGGAGTACAGAAGCGTTTCACAAAACCGGGTATGGCAAATTCCATGAAATGCTCGCCTGTCCTGCCGGCACGATAACAACTGGTGCAGAAGGATGGAATATAGCCCCCTTTGGCGAGTTCAAAGATCACTTCATCCAGGCTGCGGGTGTCACCCAGCACGAATTGGCTTTTGCTGCGTGATTCCTCGTCCTTGGAGGAATAATCTCCCACTCCAATGCTGGATCCGGCGTCGATCTGAGATACGCCATAACTGAGGACCTCGTTGCGGATGGCAATGGGTTCCCGGGCAGTGAGGATCATGCCGGTGTAGGGAACGCTGAGTCTGATGGTGGCCACCAGGTGTTTGAAATCCTCATCTGAGACCTGATAGGGTGGGTGCTCGGTAAACTCGGTTCCGATGGCCGGTTCGATGCGAGGGAAAGAGATTGTGTGGGGTCCCACGCCAAAAGTCTGTTCCAGATGAATGGTGTGATAGAGCAGGCCCATCACTTCAAATTTCCAGTCGTAGAGGCCCATCAGAGCTCCTATACCGAGATCGTCGATGCCCGCTTTCATAGCGCGGTCCAGACCATCCAGTCTCCAGAGGAAGCTGCTCTTGGGCCCACTGGGATGCAGCTTTTTGTACGTCTCTTCATGATAGGTTTCCTGGAAGATCTGATAGGTGCCGATGCCTACGGATTTGACGGTGCGAAAGCCTTCGATATCCAGGGGCGCGGCATTGATGTTGACCCTGCGAATTTCTCCTTTCTTATACTTGGTGTCGTAAACGGTCTGGACGGTGTCGGCAATAAATTCCGGATTGTATTTTGGATGCTCGCCATAGACCATGATCAGACGTTTGTGGCCTGTTTCCACCAGGGATTTGGTCTCACTTACGAGTTGTTCTTTAGACAGGGTGGCCCGGTGACACTCTTTGTTTGAGATGCGAAAACCGCAATATACACAGTCGTTTACGCATTCATTGCCAACATAGAGGGGAGCGAAGAGCACAATGCGGTTGCCGTAGATGCGCTCCTTGAGCTCTTTGGCACCGTGCAGAATAAGCTGCTTGAGCTCAGGATCCTGGACAGATAGCAAGGCGGCCGTCTCTTCAGGTTCGAGGCGGTTTTTGTCCAGGGACTTGGCGATTATCTCGCGGATCCGGGATTCCGGAGCGTGACCCTGGGATTTGATCAATTCGTTGATTTTTGCGGTAGGGATGAAAGACTTGACGCCTTCGGTGCTGATCTTCATTTATATCTCCAATGTTCAGATTTTCAGAGTGAGGCTTTTTACTTTTACACAGCGAATTTGGCCCAGCTTTCCGGAAAACGCGCCCATGGCCTCCACGCTAAGTTCCATCACCAGAAAGATCACGGATACATTCTTGTCACGCATGGGATAACCCACCCGCAGGAGAATATTGGGAGCGTAGGTGTGGAGCAGTTCCGTGACGGGATGAAAGGCGGTTTCGATATCATCGATAACGATGGTGACCACGTGGCGTTTGAGTTCCATTTCCAAATCCTTGGTTGAGACCGGGAGGCTCTGGCAAGGTGGATATTACGGTATCTTCCACCCTCGATGCCGGAGCGGGTCCCTCATCTCAGGTTCTATAGTTTTGGGAACTGTATTTCTGAGGCGCGAAACTTGACAAGTGATTTTTTCGGCTTGACACAAATACATCCGTGGGGCAGCTTGTCCTCACAGCTTAATTTGTTTATTTGCAATCACATCCTTTTGGTTTAAGCTTATGAAAAAAATCGTCAGTGTCATCTACCTTGCCGTGCTCGTTATGGGCCTTACGGCGAACGGTTTTACCTGGTATTCTCAGGCGGATTCCAGATGGAAACAGGACAACCTGGGCCAGAGCCTCAGCTCCATTGGCAAGAGTGGCTGCGTGTTGAGCTGCCTCTCCATGCTGTTGAACGCGGAAGCATCCAATCCCCGTGTGACCCCAGATCAGCTAAATTCCTGGCTCCAGCGCAATGGAGGCTACGTCGGAGACCTGATGCGCTGGCAAATTCCCGGTGAAATGGACGGTAACGGACTGGGCCTGGAACTTGTGAGCCAGATCGATCATGCCAACGACTGGAACTACCTCAGCTCGGAACTGGACAAAGGCAACAAAGTAATCGTAAAAGTCAGCAAGCGGCGCAGTCACTGGGTCCTCGTGGTCAAGCGGGACGGTCCAGCCAACGTGGCCTCTTCCTATATAGTCAACGATCCTGGCACCAGTCAGTATGTCCAGCGCACTTTGGCACACTGGGGAGGCTTTAAGGCAGCCCGTTCATATTCAGGCAACTGGCTGGACGAACAGGCTTTCCAGCTCAACAGCGAGATATTTGTGGAGCCAGTGGCGGGAGATGAGGAATTCCTCTATCAACTGGTGGAGCAGCCCATCCCGGCAAACGTTTACGTGACGCTCAGCAACGCTCTGGACGTCCCCATCAGCGGGTTCTTTATCCTGGGTCTTTTTGACGCACAGGACAGTTTTGTGAGAGTGGTGGACTACCAGTACAGCAGCTGCGGGGCCAAAGGCAGTGTCGATCTGCTCTATGAAATGGCGGATATCACTCCCCTGGAAGAATCAGCCGGCGACCTCAGAATTATCTATAGCAAATACTTTTCCTCGGTGCCGTCTTTGAATGAGGCTATCCCGCTTCCCAGCCCCGGACTGATCAATTATTCGTCCAGTCATAACAACTGAGTTGCTTTTTCTCAAGCACTTGTCTCGGAGTTCTATGTGACAGCATCACAAGCGAGTAGGCCTGGAAGCCTTATGTGAGGGAAAAAAGACTTGACGAGATTGCGGGAATAGAAAAAAATCAACACATTAGAAAAGCAGCTATTGAACTAGGGGGTTCAATGAATAATTACTTCATGGAGACCCATCATCACGAATGGATCCTTACCAACCGCAGAGGCGCTTACGCGCTCGGGACGGGCAATCTGATCAACCAGCGCAAGTACCACGGTCTCCTGGTAGCCAGTGATGCCAAATTTCAACGCAGGCATCTGGTAGCCGGGATTGAGGAAAAAGTGGAATGGCGCGGGGAAATCATCCACCTGGATAGCAACAACTACAGCAACTGCATCTATCCCGAGGGCTTTTTGTATCTGGTAAAACCCTGGCTGCGTCCTTATCCCGCTTTTCTGTATTCAGCCCTCCCCCATCAGGATGACATCCTCATCCTCAAAGAGCTGATGATGGACGAGACCAGCAATACCACCCTTGTCAAATACAGCAATCTGGGGCACCATACCCTCCACTTTCATCTGCACCCCAAGCTCACTATGGCCTTGCATCACGAGTTAAACCAGCCCGGAAGCCTTGATTTTGAGGAGTTTGCCACTTCTGAGAGCAACGGCGAGGATGGCTGCGCTTTCCAGGCCCGCAGAGTCAATAACGGTGCCGAAGTATTCTGTCACAGCCTGCTGGGACAGGTGGAGCCCAACCGCTATGTCTATTACAATGTATACTACCCTTGGGAAGTGATGGTTGGATATCCAGGCATCGGAGACCAGATCAGCCTGTATGAGCTGCGTTTCACTCTCAAGCCGGGCCAGAGCAACCACATTCTCTTTTCAGACGCTCTGGTGGACGACCCCCGCGCCATGTGCTCCAGAATAGAAAAACGCTATGCTCAGCTTCCTCAACCCGCGGACTGGCCCTCGAAGCCGGACACGGACCACACCCTGATCTCCTCACTGGACTACAACGACAACATCCTGTTTAAAAGAGACGGATATCTCAAGCTGCTGGAATTCGCGCTCAGAGATTTTCAGGCTAACGACGATATCGTGGCCGGCTACCCCTGGTACGGTGCCTGGGGCAGAGACACGATGATCGTGCTCAACGCTCTCCTGCACGCTCCCAACTGTGTGGACCAGGTGGAAAAGGTGCTGCGCAAATACAGCCGTCACCTCAGCGGTGGTCTGATCCCCAATATGCTTCCCGAATCGGGACGCGAACTCAATTACGACTCCATTGACGCCACCCTTTGGTACATAATTCTGCTATGGAAACTGGGTAAACGCAAACAAAACGTGGGCTACTGGAAAGAGGTGATTCATCTCTGTGAGGAAATCCTCAAATCCATCCTGAACAACTATCAGTATCCCTTTGAGATCAGAAAAGACGGCCTGATCAGTCTGAAGAGCGAATTTGCCCATGCCACCTGGATGGACGTTCGTCTGGATGGCAAAGCGGTTACCCCGCGTGACGGAGCTCCTGTGGAGATCAACGCACTGTGGTATAATGCTTTGTGCTGCTATGAGGCCATGTGTGAATCCTATCAGCAGGCTTCCGGAATTCCATATCATCCGTTGGAACTGCTTACTGAGGTCAAAGATCTGGTGCTAAAGTCTTTTGAAAAATTCTGGACAGGAGAATATCTGGCAGACAGGCTGACAGGCGATACTCCCGTCCTTGAAATCCGCCCCAATGCCATTCTGGCACTGTCTTTGCCCTGGACCCCACTTTCGAAAGAGCGCATGAAGGCCGTTTTCCTCAAAGCCGAAGCGGAACTGCTCACGCCTTATGGAATCAGGACCCTGAGCTCTAAAGACACCCGTTTTCGCAAGAAATACTATGGCTCTCAGCGAGAGCGAGACCTTGCTTACCACAACGGAAGTGTATGGGCCTGGCTGCTTGGCGCGTTTTGCGGTCTGGGCGTGAAAGTCTGGAGGGACGAACTCGATGACCAAGCCCTCGCTGACAAGCTCAGAGGCTACATCGCCACCTTCAGAACCAGCTTTTGCAAAGGCCATATCGCCTCACTGGCGGAGATTTGGGACGGAGACAACCCTCATTTCCCCAAAGGCGCTCCTGCTCAGGCAATTAGCGTGGCTGCCCTCTATAATATCGAGTCCTTTATCGCCAAACTGGAGGGACCCAAATGAAGATTTTGATGTTTACCTGGGAATTCCCCCCCCTGATCTCAGGAGGGCTTGGCATGGCCTGCTATGGAATGGTCAAAGCCTTGTTGGCATTGGGAATCAAGATCGACCTGGTGTTACCCACGCGGGAGATGGTCTATTTTCCACTGCGCGAAGAAGAAGACGTGGACAAAATGCCGGCGGTATTCATGGACCCTGTCCACCACAGCGAGTTTCTCACTAAGAGCTTCCAGGACATCACCGAGCGCTTGGAGTATATCGGCATCACTCCCACGCCTGAAACCTATTTTCAGCTTAGCGATATGCGCCACTTTATCTCCAAAGTCAAGAGCGAGTATCTGATCAACGAGCATGTCTCTCAGGAAGAGCACGATATCTGGGACGATATGACCACTCACCTGATCGGTGAGGAAGACCTGATCAAGAAGGTGCAGGAATATACTCAGAGAGCTGAACGCTTTGCAAGAGAGCTGGATTATAACCTCATCCACGTTCACGACTGGCTTACTTACCCCTCTGGCATGCTAGCGCGAAAGATTTCCGGCAAACCATTGATCTCCCATATCCATGCTACAGAATTTGACCGGGCAGGCGGTCCCGGAGACGAACGCATCCACAAAATCGAGCATGCCGGCATGACCTATTCCGACCGCGTGATCGCCGTTTCGCAATATACCGCCCAGATGATCATGTCTCGCTACCGCATCGACACCGGCAAGATAAGAATAGTCCACAACGCCTTCAGTATCGAAGAGAATCAGGTGCATACCAAGAAGCGAATTTTCAAGGGGCCGACCGTTCTTTTCCTGGGACGAATCACGCTTCAAAAAGGGCCGGATTATTATCTGGACGTGGCGGAACGGGTCCTGAAGGTGCATCCCGAAGCGCGCTTTATCATGGCCGGCACGGGAGACATGGCCAGAAAACTGCTGCGGCGCTCGGCTCAGCTGAAGCTGAAAAACCGCTTCCTGTTTACCGGATTTCTGAACCGCAAGCAGGTGGAATCCATTCTGCGGGCGGTTGATATCTATGTGCTGCCCAGCGTTTCGGAGCCCTTTGGAATCTCCCCGCTGGAGGCCATGGCCTTTGGCATCACATCCATCATTTCCAAGCAAAGCGGTGTGGCCGAAGTAGTGAACCACGCCTTTAAAATTGATTACTGGGATGTGGACCTGATGGCGGACACCATCAACCACCTGATCGAAAATCCCCAGATTTGCAAAAAAATGGGCATCGACGGGATGAAGGAAGTGAACCGCATCCACTGGAATGAAGCTGCTGAAAAGATCCGCATGATCTACTCCCAGGTACTTTCCGAATTCCTCAAATCCAATCCCTGAGCAAGGAGCATAGATGTTAAACGTAGTTTTCTATTTCCAGGTCCATCAGCCTTACCGCCTCAGACACCTGAACGTCCTCGATATCGGCACCGGGACCAACCTGTTTGACGATCGCCTCAACGCCGAGGTTATGCGGAAAGTGTCGAATAAGTGCTATCTGCCTACCAACCAGCTGCTCCTTGACCTGATCAAAGAAAATGAGGGCCGCTTTCGAATCGCTTATTCCATCACGGGCACCGCCATTGAGCAGTTCAAGCTCTACAGTCCCGAAACGCTCGATTCCTTCAAAGCCCTTGCCGAAACAGGCTGCGTGGAATTTTTGGGTGAGACCTACTATCACAGCCTCGCGGCGCTGTATGATACCAACGAGTTTTTGGACCAGGTAATGATGCACCGTCAGCTCATAATCGATGAGTTTGGCCAGCAGCCCCGCACTTTCAGAAACACCGAGCTCATCTATCAGGACAGGATTTCAGACCTCGTCTATGAGATCGAAGGATTCACCACCATCATTACTGAGGGCGTGGACCGCATTTTGCAGTGGCGCAGCCCACTCTTTGCGTATAAAAACTATTCCAAAGATATCAACCTGCTGCTCAAGTATTACAAACTGTCGGATGATATCGCCTTCCGCTTTTCTAACCGCGACTGGCCAGAATATCCGCTCACAGTGGATAAATTCGTCAATTGGATCGATCATCTCACTTTGGGGGAGAAAGGCGACCGCAACCTCTTTCTCAATCTCTTTATGGACTATGAGACCTTTGGTGAACACCAATGGGCCGAATCCGGCATCTTTGACTTCATGCGTCACTTCCCCAGCGAAGTACTGAAGAGACCTCACCTCGGGTTTGTGACTCCCGCCGAGACTCAAGCCCTGGCAAACTACCAGCAGGAATCTCTCAGCTTCCCGGATGCCGTTTCCTGGGCTGATGAACAGCGAGATCTCTCCGCCTGGGTGGAAAACGACATGCAGAAAAACGCCATCGAGACCTTCTACGAGCTGCTGGAAAGAGTAAAGACCAAGGGCGACCCCCAACTGCTGAAGACAGCTCGCATGCTGAGCACCTCTGATCATTTCTATTATATGTGCACCAAATACTTCCAGGATGGAGACGTGCACAAATACTTCTCACCCTATGATTCTCCAGACCAGGCTTACATTTACTATGTCAATGCTTTAGCCGACCTTGAAGAGCGCATCTGAGATCATGAGAGACTTAGCAATTTTGATAGCCGGTGAAGTATTACCGGTTCGTATCCACTTTGCGCGCAGCTATATCACCCTGATACCACAGCTTAGGAGCGAGTTTAGCCCCACTTTTTTTGAGGATTCCGATGAAAGGTAAAGTGATCATTCTCGAAGACGATGTCGTCCTCGCGGAACAGATTTCCAAAGTATTAAAGCGTTTTGATTATTCCGTAATGCACGCCACCAACAGCGACACCTTCTTTGAAGAACTCCGCAGCTTCGCTCCGGACGTCATTCTCCTGGACGTATTCCTCGTGGGGAGCCGCCTGAACGGTATCCAGGTGTTGAAGTATCTCAAAGAGAATCTGGACCTCAACTACAAGATCATTGTGATCTCGGGAGAAGTAACCTCCTCTCAGATCACCCAGATCCGAGATTTGGGAGCCTACCATTTCATAGAAAAAGGTTCTAACTTCAGTGCCAATCAGCTGTTGCTCCACATCGACAACGCCATCACGCTCAAACGACAGGAAGAAGAGCATATCGGCCTCCAGATCGAGTATATCAGCCTCAAAAAACAATACACCCGCCGCTTCCCCTTTATCGGAGAAAGCGAGGCCATCCGCAAAGTGAGAGAGCAGCTTTCCAAGCTGGCCGATGTGGACGAGGATGTATTCCTGATTGGAGAGACCGGTACAGGTAAAGAAGTGGCGGCAAACTACTTCTATATAAATTCCCAGCGCTTTGGAAAGGCCTTTCACACCGTCAACTGCAGCGCTCTCACCGAATCACTCATCGAAAGTGAGCTCTTTGGACACGTTAAAGGCGCTTTCACCAGCGCCGACCGTAACAACACCGGCTTCTTTGAAGAATGCTCCGAGGGCGTCTTGTTCCTTGACGAAGTCACCAATCTCTCTCTACCAGCTCAGGCTAAGATTTTGAGGGCGATTGAGAACAAGGAAATCCAAGTGGTGGGCGGTCCCCTCAAAAAGGTCAACACGCGTCTGATCTTCGCATCAAACGCATCAATTGACGTCCTGGCTGATCCCCAACGGTTCCGTCCAGACCTGTTTTACCGTATCGAAGGCTCGGTGGTGGAGATTCCACCTCTGCGTAAACGGGGAGACGATATCTTGCTGCTGATCAGTTACTTCTTCACAAACTACGCCTCCCGGTTCAATATCAGCGACAAGCTGGACCTCAACGAGCTCCGCGGTATTCTGCTTTCATACGACTGGCCTGGAAACGTGAGGGAACTGCAAAACTTCTGCAAGTCCATCACAATCAAAGAGCCTGAGATCACCAATAAAGTAATCCTCCAGCAGCTCCGCAATAAGATATCCCAGCAGCGCAACGGTGGCAACACCGGGATGGAAAAGTTTTTGACGATTCCAAGCATTAGGGAAAGCACCGCCGCCTTCGAAAGAGAATATCTCATCCACTATCTGGATGAAAACGCCTGGCAGGTCAGCAAAACCGCTGCCGCCATCGGGATCGAACGCACCACTCTCTACAAAAAGATGAAACAGCTGGGCATCGTCCCCATCGAGGAATCCTGATCAGGTGAGAAAAAACCTGGGCCTCAAAGCATTATCCCTGGTGTTGTCTCTGCTGGTGTGGCTCCAGATCGCTCTGAGCTCGGAACATCACACCATCGTGAGGCTCCCTGTCGTGTTGGACAACGTCTCCCCAGAGATCACTCTCTCCGATTTGCCCAAAGACGTCCCTTTTTCAGTGAAAGGAACAGGGGCAGACTTGCTGAAACTGCGTTTTTCGGGAGTGAAAGTGGTGCTGAACGCCTCAGAATTGAAGCCCGGCTCGGATAAACTACCCCTGGAGAATTACAGCCTCCGAGACTTCAGTGCAAACAACTCCATCGAAATCCTGGGACCCGCCCTGGAATCCGATGTCAGCGTTACGACAGACGTACTGCACCACAAATCCGTCAAAGTAGTTCCCGCCTTCGAAAACGAAGCCGCCCGAACCCGCTACGCGGAACAGGATTATCTGCTTTCTCCCGATCAGATCAGGATCAACGGTCCCCGTCGCGTAATCCGGGACCTTCAGTCCATCAGTACCGTCCCGATCACGCTCTCCATGCTGGGAGCGGACAGATTTGACCTTCCACTGTCATTCAGCAGCAGCCAGATCAGCTCCACTACTCCCAAGGTTAATGTTTCCAGGATCCCCAGACGCATAGAGGCACGCGTGTTTGAGGCCTTGAGAGTGGAGGCGGGCGATAATACTGTCTTCCCTCCCATCGTAACGCTCAAGGTGGAAGGAACTCAAGAACAGGTTAATGCACTGAGGCCCAACAGCTTTGTGATCAAAGCCACCCAGACCCCCGATGCTGATGGATGGATTGAACTGGACGTAGTGCTGCCTGAGGGTATAGACAAATACACCCTCACTCCTTCCAGGGTTCGCCTGCGTTGACAGATCCCAAGCTTATTCTGGCCTTTGAATCTTCCTGCGACGACACTTCCGTGGCGATTGTGGATACCCGCTACCAGGTGCTGTGTAATCTGATATCCTCCCAGCCTGAGCATGAAGCCTTCGGAGGTGTATTACCTGAGCTGGCTTCCAGGCTGCATATGCGCAATATTATGCGGCTCACCGAGGCTGCCTTCAGAAAAAGTGGACTGAGCTATTCAGATATTGATGCCGTGGCGGTGTCCATCAATCCGGGTCTTATTGGCTCATTAATCGTAGGTCTCGCTTTCGCCAAGAGCTTCGCCTGGGCTCTAAAAATCCCACTGCTCACGGTCAACCACATGCTAGCCCATGTTTTTTCAAATTTCATTCAGGACCCCTTCATCAAAGCTCCCTTTCTGGCCTTGGTGGTTTCTGGTGGCCATACAGAACTGGTCCATTTTGAGGATCAGCTCAGTTTCAAGATTGTGGGTAAAACCGTGGACGATGCCGCTGGCGAGACCTTCGACAAGAGCGCAAAGATTATGGGACTAGGCTTCCCCGGCGGACCGATCATAGATAAACTGGCCAAAGACGGGAATCCTGCCTTCGTGACCTTCCCCAGAGGCCTGGACCGCAAAGGAAACTATAACTTCAGCTACAGCGGCACCAAGACTGCTGTTATGAACCACGTCCGCCAACTTGATCCTGAGGAGTTGGAAACCCACAAAGCTGATCTGGCCGCATCCATCCAGCAAGCCATCATAGAACCTCTCATCAAAAAATCCCTTGCCTGGGCCAGAGAAAACGCGATCGCCGACATCCTGTTGGCGGGTGGAGTGGCAGCTAATTCCGCCCTCAGGGATCAGTTAAGCGCCAAAGCTGCCAAATACGGCATCCGGGTCCATTATCCCGGTCTCAAACTCTGCATGGACAATGCTGCCATGGTGGCCGCCGCTGCCATTCCAAAGTTGCTGGCTGGCCAGTATTCCGGGCTAGACGTAAACGCCTTCAGCCTTAAAGGTACTAAACTGGTCTGAGTTCCTTTCCGTTACACCCTGAGCTGGAGTGGAGAGATTGTGGAGTTGCAGACTTATCAGCCATAGCTTTTTCGTTTTCCTTTCATAGTTCTCAATACCCACAAGATGCATGCTCAAATCTATGATTGATGCGCCACAAGAATAATGGGAAGTGACTTTTCAACGCAGAACCTTCAATCCTCAAGAACCCAGAATCTCTACTGGTCCTTCCCTGCCACCATCAGTATTCCCGTTCCCACGGGGTTAAACGTTTGAGTATCAAGCTTATTGAACAATAGGGAAAGGGGGAGAATGGGGAGGTAGTAAAAAGGCAGCGCCAGCATGAAAACCTTGGACCTACCTATCATATTGAGTGGTATGCGGATACTGAGCTTCCAGGCGAGACTTCCCCAGAATCCGTAGCTGTATCTGTTCTCGATGATCTCAAAGCCCACACTTTCCAGTTTGGCACGCAAATCCTCCATGGCATAGCCTGGACGTACATGCTCGGCAGTGAATCTGGCTGCTTCGTCGGTGTCCGAGGGTGTGGAGATAATCAGTTTCCCTCCGGGTTTGAGGCATGTGTAGAAGTTCCTCAACACGGCCAAATCGTCGGGAATATGTTCCAGGATGTCGATGGCGGTTATTATATCGTAGCTGTTTTTGGGTTGATAGAATTGGAGGTCGCCCTCAGTAAATGAGAATCGCGCACGGGTTAGGGGATCTAGCCATGCAGAGAAAGCACGGATGTAATCCACCTTGAGATCAAGGGCAAAGACTTTGGAATGTTGCCAGTTACGCAGCATAAACCAGCTATATTGGCAATAACCAGCACCGGCATCGTACATGCGGGGAGCAGTTTCAGGAGGAGTGTAATTCCTGATGGCGGCTTTAACATAGCTTTGGCGCAGCAGCAGCAGGTCCAGAGCAGCAAAGAGCAGGCAGCGTGCCTGAGGAAAGCACTTCAACAGGGAAGCAAGGATATCTTTGAGTGGTTCGTAGCGCATTTGAATCTCCTATGGAACTGGTGGGATCAGTCGTGAAAAAAAACATTGACGAATTTTGCTTATACCAGTTTTACGTCAATGAAAATAATGTTATGAATACGAAGTATATAAACCCCATTAAAAAGATCAATCTGCATCTTCACACCAGCGTTTCGGATGGCGCTCTGGCGCCCCGGGCTCTGATTGAACGTTCGCGCGCCATCGGTCTGGACTTGATTTCGATCACAGACCACGACACGACAGACGCGTATCGTCTTATCGGAGAGGCTGATTTGGGCTTGCGTCTGCTGCCTGGGATAGAGATCAGCTCTCAGCACGAAGGCAACGACGTTCACATACTGGCTTATGGTTACGATATCGACGCTCCCGGCTTGAACGAGCTGACAGAGATGTATTTGATCGGACGCCGGGACCGGGCCGTAAAGATGCTGGATAAGTTATCTAAGCTTGGCATGGACATCGCTTTGGACGAAGTAGTGGCCGTAGCTGGCAGCCGCGAACTGATCGTGAGGCCTCACATAGCGCAAGTAATGGTTGCCAAGGGCTATTGCGCCACCAAAAATGAGGCTTTTGAAAAGTTTATCGGCAATTTCAAACCCGCCTATTATCCCAAGCCGGAAGTCAGTGTGGAAGACTCTCTCAAGGTCATTCACGACGCTGGCGCCTGGGCTGTGATCGCACACCCCGGCAAGCTTACCGACCCCTCCTATCTTGACTTGTTCATTGAAATGGGCATCGATGGTATTGAAGTATGGCATCCCGACCACAGCAGCTCTCAGGTCCGGGATTTCAATGCCAAAGCTATGAAAAACAGTCTTTTGATGACTGCCGGAAGTGATTTTCACGGCGAGCAGGACCGCCATAACCTGATGGATATTGTGCCCGCTTCCGCGGAAGTGATAGACAGTGTTAACTTTATGTGGAGTGAATACTCTTGCCGCAAGCTCTGAGCATCTCGTCCATCAAAGCCAGAATGCCGGTGCGGTATCGCTTCCATCCGCTCATCCGCTGGATCATGATCACTTTTACCGCGCTGATAGCTGGCTATACCATCTATTTCCTGGTCAGATGGGTAAACGCTGATACGCCTATGTTCTTTAAAATCGTGCCATTGGTGATCCTGTATATCGGGCTGGATGCACTGTTCAGACACTTGACGGCCCTGAACGAGGTGATCTTCACACCGGAATGTCTCTGGCTGCGTTTTATAGTCAAACCTGCCATCCCCATCCCCTGGGAAAATCTCCGTTCCATGCAACTTCAGAAACGCATAACCTATTATCTTTATATCGTTTATACCGATCTTCAAGGTCGGCAGAAACTCTACAAAACCCCCGCGTCCTTTCCAAAAATGACGGAAATCATCTTTAACATCGCCGATTTGGCCCCGCAAGTGGAAATGAATCAAGAACTTGCGAAGATGGTAGCATATCTGCGGGAGATTTCCGACAAAGCGGAAACGAGTTGATCTATGGCATATGATTTTGATAAGATAGTGGATAGAAGAGGCAGCGGATGCTTCAAGTACGACGCCCTTAAAGCGCTTTACAGCAGAGATGATCTCCTTTCGCTGTGGGTGGCGGACATGGATTTTGAGGCTGCCCCCTGCATCCAGAGAGCAATGAAGCTGAGACTGGAGCACGGCGTTTTTGGTTACAACCTCAGAATGCCTGACTATTACGCCGCCGTATCATATTGGGTAAAAAAGCGTTACGGATGGCATGTGAAGCGTGACTGGATCGTCAACACTCCTGGCGTCGTTCCCGCCATCAACCTCGCGGTGCTTTCACTTACTCGCCCCGACGACAAGATACTCATCCAGACGCCCGTTTACCGCCCTTTCTTCAACGCCGTTACAGACCACGATCGCTGTTTGCTGACCAATCCTCTCAAGCTGGTGAATGGCAAGTATCAGATCGATCAGGAAGATTTTGAGCGTAAGATACGCCAGGCCAGCCTCTTTATTCTCTGTAATCCTCACAATCCCGTCGGGCGGGTCTGGGATGAATATGAACTGCAGTTTATGGGCGACCTGTGCAAACGCTACGACGTTCCGATCGTATCCGATGAGATTCATGCCGATATCATTTATGAGGGCAAGGAATTCCGCGGTTTGGGAAGCCTGGAACGCTATCTCGATCTCACCATCACCTGTATTTCACCCGCCAAGTCTTTTAATATAGCTGGTTTGAGCTCCGCGGTCGCGATCATCCCCAATCACAGAATGCGAAAAAGCGTCAACGACCTCAATGAACATCTGCATCTCTATATGGGCAACAGCTTTGGCATCGAGGCCTTGAAAGCGGCTTACAGTGAGGGCGAGGACTGGCTGGAGGAATTGCTCGCTTATTTGGAGAACAACCGTAACTATCTGATGGACTATATAAGTACTAATCTTCCCATGCTGAAGATGATTAAACCGGAAAGCACCTATCTGGCCTGGTTAGATTTTGGTGAGCTGGGACTCGATGACAATGCCCTGTTTGACTTTCTTACCAACAAAGCCAGGCTGGCTCTGGATCCAGGACGCAAATACGGTGTTGACGGTTCAGGCTTTAGTCGCCTTAATTTCGGTTGTTCCAAAGCACTCCTGGTAGAAGCTATGCAGCGGCTAAGTGACGCTGTTAAGGAAGGCTTCTGATGCGCGAGCGAATCCTGGAACTGTATGAATCCCGTCCAGATATCTACTCCGCGGCGGACAGAGAGCTCTTCGAAAACTTTATCGGGGCTCTTAATCAAGGCGTGGTGCGATCCTGCGAGCCTACTTCCCAGGGCTGGACAATCAACACCTGGGTCAAAAAAGGCATCCTGATCGGCTTCCGGATGGGAAAGCTCACTGCCCTTCCCCACACCTCGAACAAGGATTTCTTCGACAAAGACACCCTGGCTGAACGAAGCTTCAGGCTCGCCGACCAAGTGCGGATTGTCCCTGGCGGAACTTCTGCTCGCAACGGCTGTTACATCGCTCCGGGAGTCACGATCATGCCTCCCGCTTTTGTCAACATCGGAGCTTGGGTGGACAGTGGAACCCTGGTGGATTCCCACGCGTTGGTAGGTAGCTGCGCGCAGATTGGCAAACGGGTACATCTCTCCGCGGGCGCTATGATTGGCGGTGTTTTGGAACCGATCGGATCACGCCCTGTCATCATAGAAGATGACGCCTTTGTGGGTGGAAATACTGGCGTCTATGAAGGAGTGATCGTCTCCAGCCGGGCGGTGTTGGCTTCAGGAACTGTGATAACCGCGTCCACACCTGTCTTCGATCTGACGCGGAATATCTTTCTTGATCCCGATCCTGAGGGTTCTTACACGATTCCGGAAGGAGCAGTAGTGGTTCCCGGCAGCCGAAGAGCGCGCTCCAATCCAGACTTTCAAATTTACTGCCCCATTATTGTCAAATACCGCGACGCCAGCACTGACGCCGCCGTCATGCTGGAAGATGATCTCCGGCACCTCTTTGACTGAAGCATCCCGCTGGCAAGGGGTGGAAATCTCGCTGATGCGAAGCGTGATGGCGAAAGCACCTGTCAATGCTGTCAATCTAGCTCTTGGAGAGCTTGGATACCCATTACCACAGAGCCTGCGTGAACACGCCATGGAACTGCTGGCCAGCGGTACGCCTGTTTATACTCCCAACGCCGGCATTCCGGAGCTAAGAGAATCCATAGCATCCACTTATGGCGGAGCAACCAATCCCGGCTGCGTCTGCGTTTGCAATGGCGCGCAGGAAGCCTTGTTCCTCAGCCTTTTCAGCATTATCGAAACAGGCGATAAAGTAGCGGTCCCGGATCCGGACTACAGCGCTTACTGCAGCATTCTCAGCATCTTGGGGGCAAACATTATTCGCTTGCCTTTAAAGCGGCAGTTGAAATCCATAGATTGGGACAGGTGGAGAAACCTGCTAAAAGATGGAGTCAAAGTCATCCTGCTCAGTTCGCCCAACAATCCCTGCGGATATTATCTTAAAGAGACGGATACTAACGCTTTAGCCTCTATCTGCGCGGATTTCGGCATCACTGTCGCGATAGATGAAATCTATAAGGGTCTTTGTTTTGCGGGCACACCCGCATCCTTGACAGGTAAGGTGGAGAAGCTCTTTATCATAAACGGGCTCTCCAAATCGCACTGCATGACGGGCTGGAGGCTGGGTTGGGTTGTGGCACCTGAGCCTCTGGTAGCCACGCTCACCAAGGCCAAGCAGTACGTGTCCACCTGTAGTGGTTGGCTGTCTCAACAGCTTGCCGTCTTTGCACTTGGCAAATTCGGAAGAAATGCCGCTGATAAAGTATTTTTACAGCTTTTAAACAGCCGCGGGGCGGCCTTAACGATCCTCAGCAGCGCCTGCCCATCCAGCTGTTTACACGTGCCAGACGCCACACCGTATCTGATGTTGCGCTGCGATGATAATGACTTGCATGTCGCTGAGAAACTCGCGGCCAAGGGAGTGATTGTGGCACCAGGTTCTGCATTTGGAAAGCTAAGCGCTGGGATGATCAGGATTAACTATGGAGTGGAAGTGGGAATGCTGGAAAAAGGATTGAAAGTAATAGTAGATGAATTATATCCTCACTGACGCCAGAATTATGACAATGGCTCCTGGAACCGGAGGCTTCGCGCAAGCTGACAGCCTGCTGGTGGAAAACGGTAGGATCAAATCCATCGGCAGCAAGGCTGAGTGCCTCTCCTCCGCCAGCCGTCGCTACGAGACTATCTCTCTGCAGCATAAAGTCTTGTTACCGGCTTTTTGTGATACCCACACCCATTTTGTGGAGCTCGCCAAAGGCCGGTTTCAGCTCAAACTGAAAGGCTTAAATAGCATTGCCGCGATTAAGGAAGCAGCTCAGAGCTATAGAGATACTAATGCGAAACTGCCAGATTGGGTATTGGGAGACGGATGGGATATAAATATCATCGATGCACCGCAGTATTTGAACAGGAAGCTCCTCGACGAGCTGTTTCCTGACGTCCCCGTCGCGCTCTTCAGTAAGGATTATCACTCCAAATGGTGCAACAGCCTCGCGCTCAAACACAGCGGTTTGCTGGACGCGCTGAACTCTCCCTTTGGCGATGATTTGGTCAAGCGGGATGAAGATGGTCTCGCCACCGGTTTGATCTACGAAGCTGCCACCGAGTATCTGGAACGATTTGTGAGTCCGCCCTCCGATAAAGAACTGCAAAAAGCCATTAAACAAGAACTTGCTCACATTTTCAGCCTCGGATTGGGAGGTTTTCACTCTATGGAAAGTGGAGCCAGTGCAGCTGCTCTGACAAATGCAATGAATGCCGGCGCAAATTTTCGCTGTGTATGGCATTTCCCCCTTGCAGACCTGGATCATATGATAACTCAGGGAGTGACTTCCTACCGGGAGCAAAAGTCTTTTGTAATAGGTGGGGTTAAGATATTTGCGGACGGTGCCTTGGGCTCCAAAACAGCCGCCATGCTGCAAGCGTATCCCGAAGAGCCATGCAATTTCGGCGTCCTGCGTTATAACCAAGATGAACTCGATGCCATAATCGTCAAGGCGGCAAAGCATAATATCGCCTGCACTATACATGCCATTGGTGATTTGGCAGTCCGCAATGTTATCCAATGCTTTTACAAGCATAGGATTTCCAGCCAGGGTAATCTGCTGTTACAACGCATTGAGCATCTACAAGCAATTGCTACAGAAGATCTTGTTCGCCTCCAGAAAAGCGGTGCCTATTGCGCCATGCAACCGGTTCACTTGGCCAACGACGTCCCCATGATCGAACAATCCTGGCGCAAAGTCAAAGACCGCGCCTACCGTTTTCATGACATATTGCGGCTCGGTATTCCCTACGGTTTTGGCTCTGACGCTCCCATCGAAACAATTGATCCCTTCAAGGGCATCTATAGCGCTATCGCAAGAAAACCCTGCAACGATCCCAGCCAGCCATCCTGGTTCCCAAAGCAGCGGATTGGCGTGTTGGACGCGCTACGCGGTTACACCCTGGCCGCGGCTGCTGGTTCGTTATCACACGACTGGAGGGGCTCTTTGGAGCCTGGCAAGGTGGCGGATATTATCGCTATTGAGGACTGGAGCGGCAAACCCGACGAGTTTTGGCTGGAGCAGAGATGCTCTTTTTGTATGGTAGACGGACACATAAATTACATTGAATTATAATATACAAGGAGTTACAAATGCAAAAGTATGGCTTCGACCTTCCCTCTCAGCCACGCAAGACATTCCTGCACGAGCTCGAAGAAAGCTGGTATCTGCCTCTGTTGGCAAAGCGCAAAGGCATTCCACTCACTGCCATTAAACGCAGCAACTTCGGCCAATATGACATGGCCGTCAACTACTTGACTTCCGTGCTCGATGAAGCCATGGCTGTCAACAAAGTAGCCATCTACAACATCGATCATATGGCCCAAATCCGCTTTTG
Organism: Candidatus Cloacimonadota bacterium; assembly: GCA_017995405.1. Taxonomy (GTDB): domain Bacteria; phylum Cloacimonadota; class Cloacimonadia; order Cloacimonadales; family Cloacimonadaceae; genus UBA3900. The sequence continues at coordinate 24,941 of JAGOIY010000003.1, read as the reverse complement.
GGGCAAAGACTGTCCCGCCGTATTAGATCGCGCCTTGGCAGGGAATATGAGCCAGATGAAGGTGGGCTCCTGCAAGTACACTCTTCTGCTGAACGACAAAGGCGGAGTGCAGGATGATATGATCCTGATGCGCTGTTCAGACAGCGAGTTTATTATGGTGATCAACGCTGGACACGATATCACCGCTAGTATAGAAGCAGATGGTGTTAAGACGGAGCTGATTGCTGATATTGATCGCGTTATGTCGCAGAAACACCCTGATGATGAGTGTTGGGCAGAAGATATTTCAGAGCAATTGGTTAAGGTGGATATCCAGGGACCCTACTCATTTAAGCTCATCAAAGAGATCTATGGCGAAGAAGTGCTAAAAAACCGTAATCAACCGGAGAAGAACATGAACTTCTTTAGTTTTAACGAGTTTGAGCGTGATGGTCACCTGTATTACCTCAGCCGCACCGGCTACACCAATCGTTGGGGTTGGGAGTGCTATCTGCCTGTGGAAAAAGCGGAAGCGGATTTTAAATTGATTGTGGAAAAAGCTCTTGAACTTGGCGGTATGCTGGTGGGCTTGGGGGGCAGAGATGAAAACCGCATTTCAGCGGGTCCAGTGGGACTGCCTCTGATGGGCAGCGAATACGATCCGGATCACAGTCCCGTAAATGCTCCGCTCTTTGAAGCCGCGGTAGACATGAACAAAACCTGGTTCGTGGGCAAGGAAGCTTTGGAAAGGGAAATCGCCTCCAGCGCAACCAAGGGATTGATGCTCTTGATCTCTGAAGGGATTGCATCTCATCGGGCGGTGTATCTCAACTCGGTAAGACTCGGAAGCGTGACCTCCAGCATCAATTCACCCAATCTGACTCATGCCAAGCGTTTAGCTATCGGTTCCAGTCGCAAGAACGTCATCGATCCGGAAGGTTCCGCAGCCATCGGACTTGCCTGGCTTTACAAAATACCTCCCATGACCGCTGGCCGGGATGAAGGTGACCCCGTAGGCCCTCATCTGCCAGTTGATCTATTCAAGGAAGACGCCGCCGGAAATCCCATTGGCCAGGCACTGAAGGGATATCTTACCACGGAAGGGATTTCCCCTGCTACGGCTCCCAAAGCCCTAAAGAATATCGAACAGCTTTGATCTAAGTAACTGCCAGGCTGCTATATCTGGGGAAGCAGAGATTGAGCTTGTCTCTGCTTCCCTTATCGCGTATTATGTCTTTATAAATACTTAGGAGAGATCAATGGTTTTGGAACTCAATACCGAAAACTTTGCCGCCGCGATCGCTTCAGGCATCTGCCTGGTGGATTTTTGGGCAGACTGGTGTGGTCCTTGCCGCATGCTTGCTCCCACTATAGACGAGATCGCGAAGGAAAATATGGATATAACGGTGGGCAAACTGAATGTGGATGATCATCCCGAATTAGCTGGGAAATATAATGTTATGAGCATACCAACTCTGCTGTTCTTCAAAGACGGCCAGCTCAAAGACAACTCCGTGGGTGTAGTAAGCAAAAACGTGCTGCAGAGAAAGATAGACGCCCTGAAGTAAGAATACCGCCTTGTCAGCCAAACGCTCCAAAGCTCTCACACGCGTTCAAAACACAGTAGAATATGTCTTGATGCGTGGTTTGCTGCTTTTGCTGCGCATCCTACCCTGGAGCGTGGCTAAAAGCATCTGCCAGGGGCTCTTCGTGACCATAGGTTATCACCTTGGGATACGGCGCGCAGTTGCTGAAACACAAATATCTAAAGTCTATCCAGAGTGGGAACCCAGGCGCCGCCGACAGGTATTAAAAGAGCTTTACCGCAACATGGGCCTCAGCATCGCCTCGATCTACCTGATGAAAGAGGAATCCATGCTCTCTTCCTGCCAAGTGATAAACCGTGAGTACGTGGACGCCGCCTATTCTCTTGGCCGGGGAGTGATCCTCGCCACTGCCCATCTGGGAAACTGGGAGGCAGCCAGAGTCTTTCCCACCAAAAACATGCCCGTTTCAGTAATTGTCCGCCGCCAGCGAAACCGTCTCTTTGATGATTTCAACAACCGGGTCAGGAGTCGCCACGGAGTGGGAATCATTGACATGCGTCGTGGCCTCAGAGACATCATCGCAGAGTTTCAAAAAAACCACATGGTCGCAATCCTGATGGACCAAAATGCTGGTAAAAGCGGTCACGTAATGGACTTCCTGGGTTTTCCAGCTTCCCATTGGGTGGGGGTGGCAAAACTCTCTTTGCGTTACAAAGTGCCCATCCTGCCAGGCTTCGCGCTTCTCACACCTGAGGGGGGCACCCGTTTCACCTTTGAGCCCATGATCTATCACCCCGACTGGGAAGACGACGAATCTCTCTACCCCTCACTCCTCAAAGAAGTAAACCAGGTGATAGAAGATTACATCCATCGTTATCCCTCGCAGTGGTTTTGGGTGCATAAACGCTGGAAGGGCACCGGAGCGATGGAGAGAGATTGAGGGTTTTAATGTATTGGGGTTTCAGGGATTAACTGCAGAGATACAGAGGTTTTCTTTCTCACCACAGAGGACACAAAGGGCACAGAGAAAGGCACAGAGAAAGGTTTTTAGGTATTATGTAAAAGGTATTTTTTTTAAAAGGTTTAGATCACCTGCCTTCTCAAGCTTTCAACCATATCAAAATCTGCGTAATCTGCGTATAAATCTGCGTAATCTGAGGGAAACATACTCCACTCCAGCACTCCCGGATATACCTGCCACAGAATCATCCAAATGTGGAACAGACCTTGCATCGATTCTTTAAAACATTTAATACTTGTAAAGTAGGTGCTCAATGAAGCGAACTCTTAGTGTGATTATTCTGGTGTGTGTCGTTGCCCTCCTGACCGCAGCGACCAGTCTGGAACTCCGTCCCGCGTTCCCAGCAATAAAGACGGAAGCCAATGTCAGCGTTATAGAACTTGCTGGCGGTCAGCTATATGGCGAGCCTGGCGATCCCGCGTTGCCATGGCTTGGCACCAAAATTCTGCTTCCCGTGGGCGAAGAAGCCGTCTCAATCAGCGTCAAGCTGGCTCAACCTCAGATTTATACGCTTGACAAGCCCCTGAAGCCCATCCCCGCTCAATACCCCTTTTCGCAGACGGATTTGCCGGCACCGGTGGGACCGAATCCTGCCATTTACGGGTCCGATACTGTCTGGCCCACCCAGCCGCACAACGGTGTCAACACGCATTTCCTCGCCGGACATCCAATCAACTTCAGTGCCGTATGCCCCTTTGAGTACTACCCCGCACGCCACGAGCTGATTTTCTACGCCTCGGTAACAGTGACGGTGGAGAGCGCTCCCAGCGCCAAATCAACTGCCGCTCTGGAACTTCTGAAACAAAACGAATTTACCACTCAGAGCCTTAAAAATGCGATCAACAACCAGGACGCCCTGCCACGCTATCAGACCCGCACCAGCGGAGTGGAGTACCTTATTATCATAGACAGCGCCAAGTACGATCAATGGCTTCCCCTGGCAGATTTTTACTCCCAACGCGGCTTGAACGTGATGATGAAGCCGGTGCAGGAAATTCTCTCTCAAACAGCGGGACAGGACAGCCAGGACAAGATCCGCAACTACATCATCCAGATGTATCAGACCAATTCCCTGCGCTATGTTTTACTGGCTGCGGACACAGATATGATCCCCCATCGTGGCTTCTATGTGAACTTTACCGGCGGCCAGCAAACGGATGCCGATATCCCCGCTGATATGTATTACGCCTGCCTGGACGGAAATTGGAACAATGACGGCGACGCCAACTGGGGAGAGCAGTATGAAGCTGACCTCGCTCCAGAGCTGGCGCTTGGGAGAATCTGCTATAACAACGATACCGAGATCGCCAACCAGATCAACAAGATCATGATGTATCACGTTGCCCCCGTTGAAGCTGAAACCAAAACTGCTTTCTTCACAGGTGAATGGCTTTGGGACGGTCCCACCTGGGGTGGAGACTATATGGACGAGATGATAGGGGGAGCTTCCACCCATGGTTATACCACCGTGGGAGTGCCAACCTCCTGGAACATCAGCACATTATACGATCGCACCTACGGCTATTCTGAAGCCTGGGGTCCCTCTGAGATTCGGCCCATGTTGTCTCAGGGCGCCAATCTCGTGAACCACCTCGGCCACTCCAATACTACTTACGCCATGAGGCTTTCAAACAATCAAGTGACCGCCACTTCGATCTCCAACAACGGTGCCAACCACAATTTCTCCCTCTATTTCACCCAAGGTTGCTACGCCGGCGCTTTTGACAACCGCAACACAAACCCCGGCAGCTACACCACCGATTGTATAGCAGAAAAATTCACCGGCATCGCCACCTCCGCGGCCTCTATGATAGCCCACTCACGCTACGGATGGGGCATGCAGGGTTCCACGGATGGGGCTTCCCAGTATCTGCACCGCCAATATATCGACGCCATTTTTGGCGAAAACATTCACGATCTGGGCTTCACGCTGGTGGACAGCAAGATAGACAACATTCCCTTCATCACAAACCAGCCTGTGATGTACTGGGTGACATATGAAACCAATCTGATTGGCGATCCTGCCCTCAGCGTTTGGTCAGACACTCCTCAGCAGATCGTCGCCCAGATGCCACCGATGTGGAGTATGTCCATCCTCGGATACCAGATACCCACCAACGCTCCTTATGCCAATCTCAGGATCAAATCTGGAAGCACTATTATCTTTGAAGGCTCCGCGGACGCTTCTGGCCAAGTGTATGTAAGCTTCTTGCAAGGACTTACACCTGGACAATATGAGATCTACATCACTGCCCCCAATTTCTATCCCTATCAAAACCTGATCAACGTTCAGGCCAGTCAGATGCCGTATGTGGTAGCCATCAACGCCACCCACAACGATGCCGATGGCCTCTTACATACCGGTGAAAACCTGAATCTGAGCTTCGTGCTCAAAAACCTGGGAAGCCTCGATCAAACCGCCAGCGGCACCGTTACTTTGACTTGCGCGTCTCCCAACATCCAGGTCCTGTCAGACCCCATCTCTTTCAACGCCATCGCAGCTGGAGATTCAATCGTGATCACAGACGCCTTCCAGATCGGCATCAGAGGTAATTATGAGGATGGCAGCACCGTCACGCTCAGCTTCGTAACCGATTTTGACGGCTACAGCTCCACCAATACACAATTGCTCACTCTGAACGCCCCCAATCTGGCGATCACCTCCTATCAGTTTGTGAATCCCACCCCGATCATCTATCCTGGCCAGACGCCAGCCATCAGCATCAGCCTCGCCAATCAGGGCAGCGGAAACGCCTACACGCCTTTCATGATCCTCTTTTGCGACACGCCCAGCGTCAATCTCTCCAACTTCGAAGTCACGCTCCCACCCGTACCTGCTGAAGGACAATCCACTGCCACTGCAGCGTTTAGCGCTCAAATCCCGGAAACAATGGAATTGGGTTCCAACATCACGATTGGTTATATCCTCAGCGCTGAAAACGGGCCTTCCGTGGAGGGAAACATTATCATCCATCTCGGTATGCTGAGTTACAGCTTTGAAGCCGACATGCTCGGCTGGAATTCATCCGCCCCCAACCCTGGCTTCGTAAACCAGTGGCATCGTTCCACTTATCGCAACAACACCCCCGGTGGCAGTTACTCCATGAAATTCGGTGGTTCCGGTTCCGGTCAGTATGGCAACAGCGCTTTGGGAGCTCTTGATTCTCCGGAATTTATGCTGGGAATGAACAGCATGCTGAAATTCTCCCACTGGATGGATGCCGAGGCTCACAGCACTCCAACTTATGCTTGGGACGGTGGACTGGTGCAGATGAGTATCGATGGCGGAGAATGGATTCAAATCTCTCCCGTGGGCGGATACACTCATCGCATTTATCAAAACAATGCCTCGCCTTTTGCCGCCAACACCAATTGCTGGTCTGGTTCTTTCGCCTGGACAGAAGCCACTTTCGATCTCTCCAGCTATTCCGGCAACGCTCGATTCCGCTTCCTGTTTGGAACAGATGGAGCCGTTACAGGCGAAGGCTGGTATGTGGACGACATCAGAGTGGAATCTGAATATGTGGACAACTCAGACCCCGCAGTCTCACCTCTCCGTTTCGATTTGAACGCCAACTATCCCAACCCCTTCAACCCCAGCACCACCATCAGTTTCAGCGTTCCCGCCTCTGGCGAGGTGGAACTCGCGATCTTCAACCTCAAAGGCCAGAGAGTGAAGACCCTGGTCAGCGGCGAGCTTGCCAAAGGGCAGCATAGTGTTGTATGGAACGGTTTGGACAACGCGGGACGCAGTGTCGCCAGCGGGGTGTATCTCTACAAGCTGAGAAGCGGAACCGAGCTCAAAACCCGTAAGATGATGTTGATGAAGTGATCCCATTGCTGGAGCAGCAAGAGTATACGTTTGCTTGTAATGAAACCGGAGGCTCGGATATTGATCTGACCCTCCGGATTCTTTCTGCTGGGAATCCAAAGCTCTTGGGCCGCAGTCTTTAAACCATGAAGCATCTTGATACTCAATCTCGCGTCCTGGTGCTCACCGGAGCCGGAATCAGCGCGGAAAGCGGAATCCGCACCTTTCGCGATGCTGGAGGCCTTTGGGAAGACCATCGGGTTGAGGATGTCGCCTCACCGGAAGGGTTTCAAAACGACCCTCAACTGGTGTGGAGTTTTTACCGGCAACGCTTTCGTCAAGCGCTTGAAACTCAGCCCAATCCAGGCCACCTGGCTTTGAAAAGGATGGAGGAGGCCCTTGGAGACCGCTTCTGGCTGGTCACGCAGAACGTGGACGGCCTGCATGAAGACGCTGGCAACAAGAACCTTATCGAGATGCACGGCAGCCTGCACCGCTGTTTCTGCACCGGCTGCGGCAAGATCCATCAAACCGCCGAAATAGATCTCGATAACCCTCTCCCCTACTGCAGCGCTTGTGAAATGCTGCTGAGGCCTGATATTGTGTGGTTTGGTGAAATTCCCTACCAGCTTGGGAGGATAGAGCAGCTTCTCAAAAAGAGCGATCTCTTTCTGATCGTGGGAACCAGTGGAACGGTCTATCCCGCCGCCGGATTCGTGATGACTGCCAGATATTTCGGTGCCAAAACCGTGGCGGTCAATCTCGATCCGCCTCATAACAGCTCCTTTATCGATGAATTCCATCAGGGCAAGGCAGGTGACATCCTGCCTGGCCTCGTGGATAAATGGCTGCGTATATTGACATAAGCATCTGTAGAAGCCCCTCAACCGAGGGGCTTTTTTTGTTTCCACTCTGGAAGCGCCCTTACTCATGGCGCTCTTGCCCCGCCCAGTCTGGTCCAAGGCATCCCCAAGGACCTTGGGGATGCCCTGGGGGAGCCTGGAGCGAACAGGAGTGATACTGCTTGGGAAGCTATATCCAATTGCGCGCGCTGCTTCCACAAACCATTCATTTTATTCCTGTGGAAGATCATTCATCACATCCGCTTCAGTTTTTGCAAGATAAGCATGCCATTCAGCCAGTGATAAATATATAATCTTTTCTGCTCCAAGTTTATCGCCTCAATTCCGCAAAGAAATATGTTGACAGAATCGCGCAGGCAGTTCACAGTGCGCGCATTAGATTTATAGCGTGATTGGAAGGCAGTCGCTTGACTGGTAATTGGCGCCGTCGATCAGGTTAAACGGCTGTTTTAAAAAAGCTTAAGAGCACATACTGATGGGAGGAAAGGTGAAGACATCAGCGCTGGCATTACTAATTATTTGCTTGTGCGGCTCTCTGTTTGGCGGCATTTCGATCAAGATGCCCACTGGAGAGAGCGTTCAATTGTACTCTGAATATGTGGCTATTGTTATAGGTAACAGCGATTACCAATACTATCGCAAGCTCCCGGGAGCGATCAAGGACGTGGAAGCCATCGCCGAGACATTTGAGGGCTTAGGGATCAGGGTAATCAAGAAATTCAACCTCAAGAGCTCGGATATGATCACCCTCTTCAACGAGATGGTCGATGAATATGGCAAAGACCGCGAGCGCGCTCTGCTCTTTTATTTTGCCGGTCACGGAGAAACGGAAAGGATGGCGGGAGGCAGAGAACTGGGATATATCCTGCCTGTCGACACTCCCATGCTGCAAGGGAATCCCAGCGGCTTCAGGTCTAAAGCCATATCCATGACCCGGGTAAACGAATTCGCAGAATTGATCCAGTCCAAGCATGTGCTGATGTTTTTTGACAGCTGTTTTTCCGGCACGGTGTTCACCACTCGCAGGGCCGCTCCTCAGATTATCTCTCAGAAAACCAAGGAAGATGTGCGCCAGTTCATCACTGCCGGCGCCGCGGAAGAAACCGTTCCGGACCAGAGTATTTTTCGCGCCACTTTGGTGGACGGGCTCAGCAAAGGCTACGCCGATACCAACAAAGACAACTATATCACCGGCGAGGAATTAGGATTCTATCTGGAAAACGAGGTGGTCAACTATTCCGGGGGTGGCCAGCATCCCAAATATGGCAAGATTGCCAACATTGCTTTGGACAAAGGCGATTTTGTGTTCGCACTCAAACAGGATGCGGTACCGATTACTCCACAACAAACCAGACCTCCAGCTTATGTGCCGCCCCCCTCTCTGGAACTTGAAACGCGGGCGGGAGCCTTCCGCATGACCGCAGACGACTCTGGATCGGTGTATGTGGATGGCGTGTTTGTGGAGACGATCACGGCCATCCTGCAGATTTCAAAGCGCGATCTGGCGCCTGGAATCCATCAGGTGGATTTTGTGGGTTCAAAGGGAATTTTGAGCCGCCAGGTGGGTGTTTCCATCGGCGAAACGATAGATATCCACTTCAGCTTCCGGGATGTAGGTTCCTCGCTCTACAAGCTGTGGACCGAGCTTTCCTGCGACAGTTCAGCTTCCATCAACATATCAGGATTTCCGGATAACATCACTTTCGGTAACTATATCTTTGCCAGCGACACAGATAAGACTTATTCAATCACGATCAGCAAACCGGACCACGTCACCCAAAAAATGGATATCAGGCCAGATGTCTCCGGAAAAAAAATCAAAACCAAGCTGTTTTCAAACTACTGCGGGATTACGGTGACTTCCGAACCCAGCGGGGCTGTCGTCTCGCTCAACGGCATGAAATTGGGGGTTACACCACTGACGGTGGATCCACTGATTGGCAGGTATCCTCCTGGTGAATACTTGATCAGTGTTGAGCTCAAGGACTACTTCCCGGTCTCGAAAAGTGTCAAGCTCTCTAACAGTATAGACAACAACGTCTTCGTCAAGCTCGACAAGATATCTTCCGGTCAGTTTAAAATCAAGAAGGTCGATCCTGAAATCAGCGTCACCCTGGTGGACGACCGCAGCAAATCAGAGATCAAATACAAGAATTCCATGACTCTCTACTCGGGTGGATATGTGCTGCAAGCTGACCGATGGGGCTACATTCCCCGCAGTTTTAAAGTGGAAGTCAAGCCCAATCGCCTGTCTGAAATGCCTGAGCTCAAACTGGACCCAATCGACAAAGCCATGCTGAGAAAACTGGGTGCCTGGAAGCTGTATCGCAACAGCTCGGTGTTGGCCATTCTGGGAACCACAGCCGCCGCGGCAGTCACATATTACTTTGCCGAAAACAATTACAACGACTACATGAATACTATGAGTCCCAGTGAAGCACAGAGTTTTCGGGACCGCTACAATCAACTGAAAAAATACTACTATGTCACGTTGGGAGCCGATGTGTTTTTCCTGGCTAACTACATATTCTCTGCCACCAAGACAAGCTCGACCTACAAGAGCATCGACAGAGCTTACCGGCAGTATAAACTGGGAGAGTGAGAATGAAGAGAATACTCCTGTACGCGATCAGTGTCCTGCTGCTCCTGGCGGGATGCATGAACAAGGAATTCACCAATCCCGTAGATCCTGAGCATATTCAATCCAATCTGCTTGCCCCTTATGGCCTTCAATATCAGTTGTCGGGAGAGAGTATTCGCCTCAACTGGACGGACCGTTGCAACATCGAAGCCGGCTACAAGATCGATCGCCGCGTCAATGGCGGCTCCTGGCAAACGGGATACAAAAGCGTGGGCAAAAACAGCACCTTCTGCTGGGACCACTCCATTACACAACAGGGGAGCTATGAGTATCGGGTCTATCCCTTCCGGGAGAACTACAACGGATCTCACGCGCAGATCAGTTTAAACATGGTGCTGAATACAGCCGCTCCTTCATTCTCGCATCTGAGCGGCACCTACAACAATACCTTCGGTCTATGGATACATTCCACCACTCCGGGCGCTCAGATCCGCTATACCGTCAATGGCCCCACTCCCAATGCCAGCTCGCCGCTGTACACCCCTCCCTACAATGTCACCCAGACCAATGCTACGATCAAGGCGATCGCCGTCTGCGCGGGCCGCACACCCAGCACTGTGGTGACTCACAGTTATATCTTGAAACCGCTCAATCCCAGCTTCTCACTCGCCGAGGGTACTTATGAAACTGCCCAAACCTGCACGCTTACCTGCGCGACTGCTGGGGCCACAATTCATTACACCACCAACGGCAGCATTCCGTCATCATCGTCGCCGGTTTACGGCAGTCCCATCAACTTCAGCCAAAGCACCACAATCAAAGCGATAGCGGTAAAATCTGGTTTTAGCAACAGTGATGTCATCAGCAAGACATACACGATCAGCACCACGGTTGCCACCCCTGTGATTCAGAAATTGACGGGTGTATACAACAATACATTCACTACCACGATCAGCTGCTCTACAGCCAACTCCACGATCCGCTTCACCCTCGACGGCACTGAGCCCAGCACTTCCTCCACGCTCTATACCGGAGCTCTCACGATCAGCAACATCTGCACCCTCAAAGCCAAAGCCTGGAAGACAGGTCTCACACCAAGCGAGATTGCTACCGCGAGTTATACAATGCGGGCAGCTAATCCCAACTTCAACATCGCCCAGGGAACCTACCAGGTCTCCGTAAATCTGGCAATCGGTTCTGCCACCACCAATGCCGCAATACGTTACACCACCGACGGCAGCAATCCCACACCGTCATCTACGCTGTACACCGGCCAGATCAATATCTCCAAGCCCACCATCATCAAAGCCCAGGCGCATTACGGCTCCTGGGAACCCAGCGCGGTGATCAGGGCTACCTATATGTTTGACGAGTATGTGGCTGGTGGAACTTTTAACAACGGTACCGGCAATATGACTCTCAGCTCATTCTATATTGGCAAGACTGAGATCACTCAGGCACTCTATCAGAACATTATGGGCTCAAATCCTTCTTCAGGAGCAGGAATTGGGGTTTTTCATCCCGTTTACAATGTTAGCTGGTTTAAAGCCATCGAATTTTGTAACCGGTTGAGCTCTCATTTTGGCCTGAGCCCCTGTTACAAATACAACAATGTGGAAGATCCGGACCTTTGGCCCTCAGGCTGGGATACCAACTCGGGAAACCATATTTATTTGAGTTGCAACTGGAACGCCAGCGGCTTCAGATTACCTACTGAAGCGGAGTGGCACTTTGCGGCGCGGGGAGGTAATTCCTCTCACAATTATACCTACAGTGGTTCCAACGACGTAGCTTATGTCGCATATTACAACAATAACTCTTTAAACTCAACCTGGGATGTAGCCAGTAAACCGGTCAATGAAGTGGATACCCACCTGATGAGTGGCAACGTTCGTGAATGGTGCTGGGATATCTACGCTGCATACCCAACCGGCAGCTATACTAATTACACCGGAGCAACGAGTGGCTCCAGCCGTTGCTACAGAGGGGGAGGATACTCTGATACGCCTTCTCTGTGCACTGTGATCTATCGATCCAGCATCACCCCAACAACCAATGCCTTCATGGGTTTCAGGGTGGCGCGTAAGTATTAGCTTACCGATTAAACACTGTCTGTTAAGGGAGCTTCGGCTCCCTTTTTTTCAGGGCTCGATTGAATCTCACTCCGTTTGGGACTAATTCCAGACAAAACTCTTGACACTCAGCCCCTTTAAGAATTTTAGGAAAGCCTATGGCAATGATTGTAAAGAAATTTGGCGGTACTTCCGTGGGGAGTATCGGTCTGATCAAGAACATCGCGGAAAAGATTGCCGCTGAGAAGCGCGAGCAAGACTCGTTGGTGCTGGTCGTGTCCGCCATGGCGAAGACCACAGACGAGCTGTGGGCTATGGCACACGCTGTATCGGCAAGGCCTAATCGCAGGGAAATGGATATGCTGCTCACCGCGGGTGAAAGGATCAGCATGTCCATGCTCTCCTTTGCCTTGCAGGAATGCGGGTTGGAAGCGATTTCTTTCACTGGGTCCCAAAGTGGCATCATTACCGATGACCATCATGGCAACGCGCGCATCCTCAATGTGAATGCCTTTCGCATCCTCAGCGAGCTCGAGAAAGGCAAGATCGTGATCGTGGCCGGATTCCAGGGTGTCAGCCTCCAAAAGGAGATCACGACGCTTGGCAGAGGCGGCTCAGACACATCCGCGGTTGCCTTGGCCGGCTATCTCAAGGCCGATAAATGCGAGATATTCACAGACGTGGAGGGGGTTTACAGCGCCGATCCCAGAGTGGTCGAAAGGCCGCGCTTGCTGGCCTCGATCGACCCCGACATCATGCTCACTCTGGCATACGGAGGCTCTAAAGTCATCCATCCCAGAGCGGTGGAATTTGCCCTCAAATACGGCATCCCGGTAGAAGTGAAGTCATCTTTTAGCTTCCAGCCTGGGACTATGCTGAAAAAGAACACGGAAACCAATATGGAATTAAGAGTTATAAACGCCATCGCCCACAAAGAGGATTTATTGCGCTACCTGCTGCCGGGCAGCGAGGTCCTCACAAGCCTGCTGAAAAGCTGGAGTTTTGAGATATTTAGATACTATCTGGAAGCTGAGCGCCTCGAGCTGATCGTGGAAGCTAAATATGAAAACGAGATTGATTATCTCCTGGGATCACACGGGATCAGTCCTCTGTCCAAAGAGACGGGCATCGGCTTTGTGATTCCCGTGGGAGTAGGCATCAACCTCGATCCGGGATTTCTGGCCCGGATATTGGAAATCTGCGCAGGCATGGAACTGATCAGAGTCAACCACACGGAGCGCAGTATCGAAATGATGATGCCAAGCCGTCAGGTGAAAGAATGCGTCAGACTGCTTCACAATGCCTTTATTGGGGAGGAGTCATGAAATATCTGGTGACCAGCGCTCTGCCCTACGCCAACGGTAAACTCCATGTCGGCCACGTGGCAGGTGCTTATTTGCCTGCCGATGTCTTTGTCCGCTGGCTGCGTCTTCACAACCAGGATGTGATCTATATCTGTGGGACCGATGAGCACGGCACTCCGATTTCCATATCAGCGGACGCGGAAGGCGTGACTCCAGATGTGGTGGTCAAGCGCTATCACGACAGCATCAAAGCAGGATTTGACGCTATCGACATCCAGTTTGACAATTTCTCCGGTACTGCCCGTCCTCCTCATCACGAGACCTCGCGACGCTTCTTTCTGGACCTCTATGAAAAGGGGCACATCCAGGCGCGTGAGACCCGGCAATTCTATTGCGAGCACGACAAACGCTATCTCCCGGACCGCTACGTGGAGGGCATCTGCCCACGCTGCAAAGCCACCGGTGCCAGAGGAGACCAGTGCGACGCCTGCGGTCAAATCTATGACACGGTCACCCTCATCGATCCCAAGTGCAAGATCTGTGGCAACATGCCGGTTGTCCGTGATACCAAACACTGGTTTATCCAGCTGGATGACTTTCGGGAGCAGCTCAGAGAGTGGATAGCTCACAAAGATTATTGGAAAGAAAACGTCCGCAATTTTATGCTTAACCTATTGGACCAGGGGCTTATAGAGCGCAGCATCACCCGCGACCTCAGTTGGGGAATTCCCGTCCCCTTGCCTGAAGCAGAGGGAAAAGTGCTCTACGTGTGGTTTGACGCCCCTATAGGCTATATCTCATCCACGGTGGAATGGGCCCTCAATCTAGGTCAACCTGATCGCTGGAAAGACTATTGGCTGGATCCCGAGACTCAACTGATCCACTTTATCGGCAAAGACAATATCATCTTTCATGCCTTGATCTGGCCAGCCATGCTGATGGGACAAAATCAGACATACTGCCTTCCTCACGACATCCCGGCCAACGAATTTATGAACCTGGAAGGGCAAAAGATCTCCACCAGCCGCAACTGGGCTATCTGGGTGGACGAGTTTGCCAAAGATTTTCCCGGTGACTTTCTGAGATACTATCTGGCCGTCAACGCTCCTGAAAAAGGAGACAGTGATTTCTCCTTCAAAGACTTCCAGCTAAGGATCAACGGCGAGCTCAACAACGTGCTGGGCAATCTGGCCAACCGCGTTTTCGCTTTCAGCGTCAAGAACTTCGATGGTATCATACCCCCCATTAGCTATTCCGCAGCCGCGCGATCCGTTCTGGAGGAGGCTGAAGCCCTGCTGAAGCAAATAGATGAAGGCTTCCGGGAGTATCAGGTGAAGAAAAACACCCGCCTGATCATGGATATCGCCAGGCTTGGAAACCGCTGGTTTGACGAGCGGAAACCCTGGGCCGCCATCAAAGAAGACAGAGAACACGTGCTTGAGACTCTGCGAGTATGTGCCGATCTGCTTGCTATGGTCAGCATCGCGTTGTATCCCATCCTGCCAGGATCGATGAACAGACTGAGACAGATGATGGGACTGCCTGAGGCGGCAACATGGGATGATGCCAGTTTGCACAATGATTTGGCAATCACTCTGCATGACACCCATCCCCTCTTCAGCAAGGTCACAGACGAGCAGGTGGAAGCCCAACTGACAAAACTGCAAAACGCTCACACGGCCTCAAAGCCCGCGTGCGACCCTCTCAAGCCCTCCATCAGTTATGACGATTTCAGTGCTTTGGATATCAGAGTAGCCAAAGTCCTGGAAGCTTCCAGGGTCCCCAAAACCGACAAGCTTCTGCGTCTGAAAGTGGATATCGGAAGCGAGGTCAGGGAACTGGTGGCCGGCATCGCGGAATCCTACGAGCCGGAGCAGTTGCTTGGCCTATCGGTGGCCATGGTGGTCAATCTGGAACCCCGCAAGATCAGAGGCATCGAATCCCGCGGGATGATCCTGGCAGTCCACTCTGAAGGCACTCTCACCGTTGTGGGGCCCCAGGGTCCTTGTCTGCCTGGCTCGGTGATCAAGTAAGGCAGCGATGAAACCCGTCTTTGTGCTCCGCCTGGTCCTGTTTGTGACGATGCTGGGGATTGCCACCCAGGCATATGCCGCGGAGCTCATCGATGGCCAGTTGTGGTTGGAGATTTTTCTGGACAGCGGCACTCAGATAACGATGAAAAGCCGGGACGCCAGAACACCCTCCTTCACGATCACGGAGATCGGTTCTCCCATCTCCAAACAGGTGGAGGGCAATCTCAAACTCAGTTTCATGAATTGGGACAAACTACCCTTTTGGGGTCTGTTGAACAGAGTCGAACCTCTGACAGCCGCCAGCGATGACGGAGATTTTGCCACGCGGCAGAGCTTTACCTGGATAGACGGTAAGCTCGCTTTGAAGAAGGAAAAGCTTATCTTTGAGCCAGATTCCTTTAATACCCAGGCCACTGCGCAACGCTATGCCGAAGAGCTTGGAATTCCCAGATCTCAGGTGCAGGCGATCCCTATGCTCAACGCCACAGTTAAAGTCCTGGCTGGCAATAACGAGCACTATTTCGAGACTCCCCTCAGGATCAAGAGCGATAGGGATATTCAGATCGGCGGACTTAATCTGGCCTTTGGAGGAGAGTTTATCATCAAAGCGATCGGTGAAAAGCTGGTCATCACTCATTTTCTCACCTTGGAAAACTACGTCGGCGGCGTCATCCAAAACGAGATTGGCAGCAGCGCTCCCCTTGAAGCGCTAAAAACTCAGGCAATCGCTGCCCGCACCCACGCTGTCAGCCTGCTGCTCTACAACCGTCACCAGGGCGATGGCTATGACCTCTGCAACAGCACCCACTGCCAGGTATATAAGGGTCAGCATCTTTCCAACGCCAACATTATCACCGCCGTCCAGGCCACGGAACATGAAGTCTTGATCAGCAACGGCAGAATCGCTGATGCCACCTATCACAGCGCTTGCGGTGGTAAAACCGACTCCTCTGCCAATATCTGGAAAGGCGCGCCGATCTCACATTTGATGGGAGTCACCTGCATAGAAGCTGCGGACAGCCTTGATCTAAGCACTGAAAGCGGAGCGCGGCTGTGGCTGGACTCCAAACTTAATGATCCGGAAGCCAGCAACTGGGAAAAATCCTCCCTGCAGTGGAAAAGGGATATCTCCAGGACCCGCCTCGCATCCAATCTCGGGCTCACAAAGCTCAGCAAAATCGAGATAATCAAAAGAGGCCATTCCGGCAGGATTCTACAAATGCGCTTCACAGGCAGCAAAACTGTCACTCTGGACTCTGAGTACAAAATCCGTCAGGCCTTTGGCGGCTTGCCGTCTTCCTTTTTTTATATAGCCAGTTCCGGCTCCACAATCGTGGTTAAAGGCAAAGGTGCTGGTCACGGAGTAGGTATGTGCCAAATTGGAGTTTTACGCCTGGCAAGATCGGGATGGAGCTATCCAGACATTCTCTCCATGTACTATCCCGGCACTCTTATCAGCAAAGACTGGATGCCACGGTGAGTGATCTTCTCTGGCGCGGAATGGCCCTCAGCGACAGCTTCAGGATCTTTGCCGTGGAAGCCACTGAAACGGCTCAGCGGGCGCGTGATCTGCACGACCTGTCTCCAATCGCCACCATCCTGATGGGCAAGATGATTTGTGCCGCGGCGCTCCTGAGTCTTGACCTAAAAAGCGACAACGGCGAAGTGAGTGTCAGAGTGGACGGAGACGGTCCTCTGGAAGGCGGTTTGGTAATCTGCGACCATTATGGCCAATTGAGAGGGTATATCCGCAACCCCTCTCTCCAGCTTGATGCCATCCAAGCCAACTTTCTCCCCGGCAAGCAGTTGGGCAACGGCACCCTGACTGTGATCAAACAACTGCCGGGCACCTCTCCTTGGATGGGTTCCACCGAACTGGTCACCGGTGAGATCGCGGAAGACCTCGCCCATTTCTATCTGCAGTCGGAACAGGTGCCCAGCGCGGTATCGCTGGGAATTCTGGTGGACCGGGAAGCCCAGATCAGGGCTTGCGGAGGATTTATGATTCAACAGCTGCCTTTTGCAGATCCTGACAAGACGGAAGCGCTGATCCACAATCTGAATCTCACACCCAACCTCTCAGATCTGATGGATATGGGTTTGGGCCTGCAGGATATCTTCGACCGTTTTGTATTTAAGGATATGGATTACACCCTCAAGCCCGCTCACCCTGTCAGCTACCGCTGCAATTGTTCCAAGGAACGTTTTGCCAGGTCCTTGCTGGCTTTGGGAAAGGATGAGCTTCGGGATCTGAAAGACGGCATCGAGCCCGTCTGTCATTACTGCAATAGCACTTACCTGTTTAGCCCGGAGGATATTGCCACCTTGTTAAAGGAACTGGAGGATTAGCTATGAAAGCCATTTTGCTGATGATCAGCATCATCCTGCTATCGACAGCTGGGGCCGCTCTCAGCTTGGAAGAACTGGGGTTTCTGATCAACCGCACGGATCAGAGCACCCTGCAAGGATACGCTTCTCAAGCGGATTCACTCGTCTTCGCGAAGGAAACCAACGAGACCACTCTGAAATTGCTGTTGGAATTTGCCCGGAGGGGAGATCTCGCGTCCCTGGAGGCCAAATGCCTCTACAGGCTGTCCGTGGGATACCATGATCTCAGCGCTGCTGTAGACTGGCTCAGGATGGAAACGCCCACTCACCCCATCCTCAAATACTATATGCTCAAAGAGTTGGAGTTGCGCTTTGCTTCTCAGGCCGATAGTCTCAGCCTGGTCCACGCGGCTGGCAGAATCGCGGACAGCCTTTTCTTCGCTCAAGTCACCAAGCTTGAGAGCTATAACGACTATATAGAAGCCTTCGCCAAGGAAAGCGTTGATGCCTTCGCGGTGGAGAGATCGGATTCCCTGGCCCTGGTCATGATAGACGAATTTGAGACTGCCTTTCCCCGCTCGCGCTACAGTCACTATTCCTATTACTACAAGCTCTATCATTCTCTCAAGCAATCAAATACAATCCTTGCGGACAGTCTCATCGCCCGATGTGGTGACCTGAGTCCCGCCCACGCTATGATCTCAGCTCAGATCATCATGAGCAAGACATATCGCCAGGCAGGAGAGCAATCTTTGGAACGAATCCTCCCCAGAGTGGAAAGGTATCTGGCACTCGCGGATTCCCTGCGGGCGAATAATGAATCCATCGAACTGCTGTTCAATCTCTATGATCCGGAGCACTGGAAAAACACCCTCGCCTGCGAACAGCTGACGCTGCGCTATTTGAAGCTGAAAGAGCTGGCTTCTGGCTATCCTGAAGAGCGGTTCTATTTTCCCCCTCCGGAACTGGCTTCCTTGCTTGCGATGGCTGATTCTATCCAGTTTAAGGACAACGATCAGGGCGAACAGGCCAGGCTCGAGTATCTGATAGCTGGCCTCTACGCGCTCGTCAAAGTGCCTCCCTACCAGGAACAAGCCGCTCGTCACTATCTGAACTGCCTGATTAAAGGGGCTCCCCGCAAACGTTTTGACCAGGAAGCTCTTGAGGCCCTTGGGAAGATCCATCGGGAGCTCGGAATCACCCAAAACCTCTCGCAGTGGAGCAGAGCTTTGATGAACTACAATGGGATCGTGTTTGAAGACTCTACCCGTGCCCTGGGACTCGAGGACCAGCGGTTTACCAGGATTGCGATCGCGGATTATGACAACGATGGCTGGTTGGACCTGCTCTTCAACGGTTCGCGTCTCTATCGCAATCAGCTCGGTCTGGAGTTTTGTGACCTCAGCGACAGCCTCAATCTGGCCTCACGTCCAGGCAGCGGAGGCATCTGGGCGGACTTCAACAAAGACGGGTGGCTGGATATTGCCAGCATTTCCCACGGCCCGGACGGTATCGGCGACGCGCTCATGAAAAACCATCAGGGCCTTCGCTTTATCAATGTCAATGAACGGGCCGGAGATATCGATGACGGCTTCCCTTCCGAAGCCGCAGCCTGGATTGATGTGAAGATGAACGGCTACCCCTCTTTATATGTGGCCAATTACGAGAAATGGATGGAGAGAAAGGGATTCCCAGATTATTTCTGGCTGAATGAGGCAGGTTATTTCTCAGAACGGGGAAAGGAACTCGGTTTTAGAACAGCCGCGGATACAGACAATCCTGGCCTGGCAGGCAGAGGAGTGGCCCCTGCCGATTTCAATGACGATGGACGCACCGACATTCTGGTCACAAACTACCGCCTAAACCGCAATTTTCTCTTTGTGAACACCCCGGACGGCTTTGTGGACCAAGCTTTTAGCACGGGGATTGCCGGAAGCTATAAACAGGGATACTATGGTCATTCGATTGGGGCCGACTGGGGAGATTATGATAACGACGGAGACCTCGATCTCTTCATCGCCAATCTTGCTCATCCCCGCTATATAGATATATCCGATGTCAGCATGCTGCTCCGCAACGATGGTCCCGCGGACTATCGCATCGGCGACCGCACTTTCAGCTTTCACAGCTTTACCGATGTCACAAAAACGGCGGGGATCACATGGGACGAATTGCACTCCGATCCTCTCTGGTTCGATGCCGACAACGATGGCTGGCTGGACCTCTTCATCACTTCCGTGTATGAAAATGATCGCAGCTATCTATATAAAAACAACGGCGATGGCACTTTCACAGACATCACCTGGCTTTCTGGGGCCCGAGTTTACAACGGTTGGGGCAATGCCTGTGGAGATCTCAACCGTGACGGCCTTTTGGACCTCGTGGTAGGCAGCGGAAACGGCACCAGGATACTCTACAACGCCACTCCCACCGTCAATGAAGCGATCTTTGTAAAGCCTGTTTGGAAAGGAGATACCATCCAGATCATAAACGAGCCGCGTGATTATGCTCAAAACCCCAACAGCCCTGCTTTTGGCAGCAGAGTCAGGATCTCACTCCTGCATGAAAACGGGACTTCCAGTTCTTTGGTCCGGGAACTCAACTCCGCCAGGGGAACATGCTCGCAAAACGCTCCGGAGCTTCATTTTGGCATCGGGACAGCGACAGTAACCGGGATTGAATTGATACAATATGCCCAAGATCAGAACTAACCTCATCAATCCCATATCACCTGATCGGGCCGAGTTTCTGGCTGATCACGTGATCGCTTACGATGATGGTGTCATATCAGCCCTCAGACCTTATGACCTCACTCTAGACCGGGACGCTGAGAGCGCGCTCGATTGCATGGCGTTGCCTGGGTTTATCGATCTTCACGTCCACCTTTCCCAATACCGGGCAAGGGGGCGCTTTGAACCTGCGCTTCTGCCCTGGCTGGAAAAGCACATATTTCCTGCTGAGGCCCTTTCAGCCCACACGGATTACGCTCTGGAGATCGCTAAGGACTTTTTTCGGGCTCTCTTTGCCGCCGGCACCACTACCACCGTGATCTACACTGCCCCATTCCGGCAGGCCTGCCAAGCGGCCTTTGAAGTCGCGGAAGAGCTGGGAGCGAGAGCTTTGATCGGCATGACCCTCATGGACCGCAACAGCCCGGATGCCTTGCTGCATGATACTTCCTATGCCTATGAGAACAGCGTGGCCCTCCGCGAGCGATGGCATGACCGCTCAACCCTGCTGGACTATATATTCACCCCTCGCTTCGCCCCCACCTGTTCCACTGAACTTATGAAGCTCATCGGTGAATACGCCTCTGCTCACAGTGCCTTTATCCAGAGCCACTTATCAGAAAACAAAGATGAAATCGCCTGGGTTAAGGAGCTGTTTGGCAAAGCTTCCTACACCCAGGTCTATGCCGATCTGGGAATCCTTGGCCCCCACACCATCATGGGCCACGCCATCCACCTCTCGGAAGAGGAAATCGCGATTCTGGCAGAAACTCAGACGGCCATTGCCCACTGCCCGGATTCCAATTTCTTCCTCAAGAGTGGCGAGTTTCCCTACCAGAGAATGTGGGACGCTGGGCTCAGAATCGGCTTGGGAAGCGACGTCGGGGCTGGAACCACGCTCAGCATGCCACATCATGCCCAGATGGCCAACTACCGCCAATCTGCCTGTCCCCTCTCGCCTCCACGCCTCTTGTGGCATTTGACCATGGCTTCCGCTGCGATTTTGGGCTGGCAGGAAAGAATCGGGTCGTTGGAGCTTGGGAAAGACGCTGATTTGTGCGTGTTCAGGATACCTGACGGACACAGCTTAGATGCCGGGCTTTTATCGAGTCTGTTTTTCTATGGAGCGGAGTTTACGACCTGCCGCTGCATAGTCAGGGGCAGGACAGTTTACTCCCAGGATTAAACACTGCTCCCGCTTTGGAAGGATTATTGCATCCATGAAGGGCGGAACTGGTATCTCCAGTTCCGGTAAAACTAATAAATCAATAGAAAATAAGGAGGAAACGTGAGAAGACTCGCGTTGATACTGACCCTACTTGGCCTGATCGCGGTTTCATATGCCGCTTTGGTATGGCCAGACGCGGTTCCCATCCGTCAGGGTGTGAACATAGAATGGTTCCGTACCGGGATCGAAACTCATGATGGAGGAGCGATCTATGTATGGTCGGATACCAAACTTGGCGAGCGTGATCTCTGGGCTCAGAAAGTGGACGCTCAGGGTAACATGGTGTGGGGTGAACCCCTCCTGGTGGATGGTAAGCCTGACCGGCAGGAAGATCCCGTCGTCACGCGTACCAGCGACAACTACTATGTGATCGCCTGGATTGATTTTAGCGATGACCTGGATGGCAGCGTGTATGCCCAGAAGGTAAATGCCGATGGCCAGCTGATGTGGCAAACCGGGGGAGTACCTGTCTGCGTGGTCCCGGGAGTTCAGCTTTCGCTCAATATGGAACCTGATAACGCGGGCGGCGTTTACATCGTGTGGATGGATTCCCGCAATCCCAGCAAAGACCTCTTTGGCCAGCGCCTCTCTGCAACCGGGGCCCCGGTCTGGTCTGTAAATGGCATCCCCATCGCGGACGGGATTGGAGACGAAATCCAAAACACCATGCTTCCTGATGGGCAAGGTGGCATGATGATTGGCTACACTCACACCTATTCCAGTAATGAAGATATTTATGTAAAGCGCTTTTTGCCCAATGGCACCATGGCCTGGACGCAGCCTCTCGCGTTGGCTACCGGGACTGGCAACCAGGGCAAAGTACGCATGGCCTCGATTGGCAACTCAGAGTTCATCTACACCTGGCAAGATCAGACCAATGACGATCCCGACATCCTGGCCCAAAAAGTGAACATCAACGGGCAAATGGTTTGGGGTCAGCACGCGGTCGTCTATGGAGATTCCGGGACCCCCAATTTCACCCCTCAGCTAAACCCCCGCATCGTTGCCACCAGTGACAACGGGGCTATTATTATCTGGGAAGATCACCGGCTCGACAATCAGGACCCCGATCTTTTTGCCCAGAAAATCAGCTCCGCGGGCAATGTCCTTTGGGGAGCCGCGGGCATCCAGTTGTGCGTGGCCGAGTTTGCTCAGATCGGGCCTCGTATGTCTTCCGACGGAGCGGGCGGCTGCTATGTGGTCTGGGATGATCTGCGCAACGGCAACACCCCCAACGACGATATTTACGCCCAGCATCTCAATGCCTCCGGGACGGCCCTGTGGGAAGTAAACGGCAGGGCAGTTTGCACCGCTGGAAACACTCAAAACGGCAGCCTGGTCAAGTTCTCTGGTAACCACGTGTATGTGAATTGGATGGATATCCGCAACGGCAGCGTGGGCATCTATTATCAGGTTTTAGATTCATCCGGCACCCCTCTTCTGGAACAGAATGGCCGGGAAGTTTTTTGGGGCCTCAGTGGCGACACTCCTCTGGAAAACTACCTGATTCTGCCCAGGGCAGATGATACCGCTATCATCTGGCAGGATACCCGTTTCGCCAACCTCGGCTATCAGATCTTCTTCCAATACCTCAATCCCGATGGAAGCGTTGACCTCGAGACCAACGGTCGCCCCGTGACTGCTTCCACTGGAGAGCATCAGGTTACTCCGGCCGCCGCTGTCACTCCTGATGGCCATATTGCTGTAGCCTGGGAAGATAAACGCCACGACAACCCCAAAATCTATCTGCAGCTCTTGTCTCCCACCGGGGAAAAGCTCTGGGGCGATACAGGCATGGAACTCACGCAGAATTCTCCCCTCCGCCAGAAAGATCCTTTCATCAGCTACGACCAGGCCACCAACAGCTTCTACGTCGGCTGGTCAAACTATGATCAGGTGGGCACAGGCTTCTATTATCATGTCTATGGCCAGAGAATTCAAAACGGCCAGAAGATGTGGGGACCCAACGGCAAGATCATCTCCGATCTTGCCACTGCCGAACTCAACAACGAGTGCGTGATCTTTGACATGCGCGACAGCTACTATGTCTGGCAGCGCTACAATCCCATGGACGGCACCCAGAGCATCTACGTGAAGCTGGTTGACGCCAATGGAGATCCTCTGCCAGGCTGGCCTGCGGAAGGCTTAAGAGCTTCCACTCATAATAGTTTCGATACCGTACAGATGGTTCCCACCTCTGCCAGGACAGATCAGGGGCTCTTTGTGATGTGGAGAGATCAACGTGAAGACTGGGTGTCAAACTATTACGGACAGCACATTTCCGCCACCGCGCAAAGGCTTTGGGACCCCCTGGGTGTAAACCTGGCTGATTATGGCCGCGAGCAGGAAAAACCCGTCATCCTCACCGATGGACGCACCGACCTGATCACCTTCGCCTGGTGCGAAAACATCAACGGCATGCACGACATCATCGCCCATCGCTACAGCCTGGATGGAAATCCCCTCTGGGGCAACCTTGGCTATTATGTGGTGCAGAAAGACAGCTCGCAGACCAATCCCACTTTCGCGTCCTTTGACAACAATGGGATCGCCGTGGCCTGGACAGAATATCTGGCCCTCGAATCCGATATCTATTACAAATACATCAATGGCGATGGCACCTTCGCAGGCAGCCCTGGAGGAGATATCGTCTGCGCCGCTGGTAAAGCTCAGTATGAGCCCAAACTGACCAGCATGAACAACCACGCCTACGCGATTTGGGCGGACGGACGTTCCAGCGGAAAAACCGAGATTCTGGGCTTGTACGCGCAGAAAATCTCCAACGATACGGTGGCCAACGATGATCCCACCGCGCCTCCACCCGCGGGATTCAGACTGGGACAGAATCATCCCAACCCCTTCAATCCAAGCACGGCCATCCAATTCAGCACCGCAGATCCCGATCGGCATTATAGCCTCGAAATCTACAACCTTAAAGGCCAGCGGATCAAGACCCTCCATGAGGGGAAACTTCCAGCCGGGAACCATAGCCTGATCTGGAACGGAAAGGACGCCAACGGCCAGGATGTGGCCTCTGGTGTTTATCTTTACCGTCTTTCAGACGGCAGCCATTTCCAGAGCCGTAAGATGCTGATGATGAAATAAATATCACACCTCACATAAGAATAGCGCTGGTGGTTTGACTGCCGGCGCTTTCTGTTTGGAGTGAAGACACGGTAAGCGCGCCCTTATTCATCTCCCGTTTGGCCAATCGGAGCTCCCCCTACCCATCCCCTATAACATTGGGGATGCCTTGGGCTATATCAGGGCAGGCATCCGTTCCACCGGTAAGGGCGAAATCGGATACCTATCTTGCTGAATGATTTGCCGCCCGTTTATCCTTGCCGCTTAGCCGTCCTCGCGATGCCGTGGGCTCTCCGCCGAAAATCGCCTCCGGTCGCACGGCATCTCAACGGCAAGTTATGGGAGGGATTGGAGAAAGAGG
>JAGOIY010000074.1 GCA_017995405.1 Candidatus Cloacimonadota bacterium | reverse complement strand
CTCATCTATTTGTTTGTCATACTCTTGCTACTGCTCGCGGCCTGCGAGCGGAACACCAAACCAGAGGTTATTGCCGCGCCTCTTATCTCTCCCCAGGGGGGTGAATACACTCCGGAACAGCTCATCTCGATCACTTGTTCCAGCCCCGGCGCGGTAATCCACTTTACTATGGACGCGGACGATCCGGAGCACAACAGTCCTCTCTACACCAGTGCTTTGAGGCTGGCCGACATTCTGCCCCAAATCAGCAACCGGATCACCATCAAGGCCAGAGCTTTCAAGCAAGACCTCGGTTGGAGTCCCACGACCACGGCTAGCTTCAGAGTCAATTATCCCAACACTGTCGAGCGGCCCGTGATTACTCCGGATGCGGTCGCGCAGGAGCTGGGAGCCGAGGTCCTGATGGCCGTCAGCGATCCCGATGCCCAGATCCGCTACACCCTGGATGGCAGCCTTCCCACTTATCGCTCCAACCTCTACACCGGGCCAGTTCATATCTCCCGGGGCGGCTATCAAACCGTGATGGCGGCCGCGTTTAAAGCCGGCTGGAATCCCAGTCTGGATGCCTGGAGGGAGTATTTCATCCCGCTGCCGGGTCCGCCTCTGCTATTAGTGCAGGGCGGCAGTTTTGTTCACGGTCCCGCCAACGTAAGCCTCAACAGCTTTTACATCAGCCCTCATGAGCTCATTCAGTCCCATTACTACGCCATCATGAATGCCGGCATGCCCTACATCCCGATCGAGATAAGTGCCCCGTCCCCAGGTCATAAAGCCCCCACGCAGGACGCCAGACTGGAATACCCGGCCTATTATCTTTCCTGGTTTGACGCTATCGAATACTGCAACCGCCGCAGCATCCTGGAAAACCTGGAGCCCTGCTACAGCTACACCGACCCCCAGATAGGGTTCACCGCCTATCCGGAAACCATCTATCCCCACTACTGGCCGCAGGGCTGGAATCAAGACCCCGCCAATCAGAACAAGATCTCCTGCGCCTGGGACGCCAACGGTTACAGACTGCCCACCGAAGCGGAATGGACCTTTGCCGCCAGAGGTGGAAACCTAAGCGTGGGAAACAATTACAGCGGTCATCGCTGGGTGGACCCCTGCGCCTGGTTCAACCTCAACGCGGGCCACAGCACTCAGCCTATTGGCCTCAAATTGCGCAATGAATTGGACCTTTATGACATGAGCGGTAACCTCAGCGAATGGTGCTGGGACCTCCTGGGCAGCCTTCCGGAGGGCTCACTGAGCAATCCCACCGGGCCATCCACAGGCTATTTGAGAGTGCTCAAGGGGGGCAGCTGGTACAGCGATTCCCTGGCCTGCATGGTGGTCAGCCGGGCCGCGATAAGTCCCGCCACCACCAATGCCGCTTCGGTGGGAATGAGGGTGGTGAGGAGTGCAAGCCGTTAGTTTTATGATAGGTCGCGATCCATATAGGGTGCGCGTAACTGCTTCGTGAAAAACTGATGCCAGGTGCTTTTCCACCTCACACAGGTGTCGAATCTGCATCCAAGCCTACCAAAAAGCGCCGGACCAAAGGCCCGGCGCTGCATACAGAACGGCTTTGCGGTTTTAGAGTTCGGGATAGAGCGGGAAGCGGGATGTGAGGTCTCTCACCTCCGCTTTCATGGCGGCCAGGTATTCTTCGTTTTCGCTGTTGTCGCGCACTCTCTTGATGAACGCGGCGATCTGCTTCATCTCGGCGGCACCCATGCCACGGGTAGTGACGGAGGGAGTGCCAAGCCTGATCCCTGAAGCCACAAAGGGGCTGCGGGTGTCGAAAGGTACAGTGTTTTTATTGGCAGTGATGCCGGCCAGATCGAGGGATTCCTCCATCTTTTTGCCACTGGGGCCACCTTCTTCCTCGCTGCCCAGATCGACGAGCATGAGGTGGGTGTCCGTGCCTCCCGAGACCAGCTTAAAGCCTTCATCCATAAGGGCATGGGCCAGGGCCTGGGCGTTGTCGATCACATTCTGCTGATAGGCCTTGAAGGAGGGCTGCAGGGCTTCATGGAAGGCGGCAGCTTTCCCTGCGATGGCATGCATGAGGGGGCCGCCCTGGATGCCTGGAAACACGTTGCCATCCACGATTTTGGCGTATTCTTCCTTGCAGAGGATGAGTCCGGCACGCGGACCGCGCAGAGTTTTGTGGGTGGTGGTGGTCACGATATCGGCATAGGGCACAGGGTTGGCGTGCAGTCCGGCCGCCACGAGTCCAGCGATGTGGGCCATATCCACCAGCAGCTTGGCGCCTACCATATCCGCTATTTCGCGGAAGCGTTTAAAATCGATCTTTCGGGGATAGGCAGAAGCGCCGGTGAGGATCATCTGGGGTTTGTGCTCTTTGGCCAGGGCTTCTATCTCTTCATAGTCAAACTGTTGGGTGTCTTTGTTGACGTTGTAGTGGATGATCTTGTAGAGCTGTCCTGAAAAGGAAAGCGGATGGCCGTGGGTGAGGTGACCGCCGTGCGCCAGTTCCAGGGAAAGCACTGTGTCGCCAGGTTTTACCAGGCTGAAATAGGCGGCCATATTGGCCTGGGAACCGCTGTGGGCCTGCACGTTGGCATGGTCCGCCCCGAAGAGTTGTTTGGCGCGTTCGATAGCCAGGCGTTCCACTTCATCGATGTGCTCGCAGCCGCCATAGTAGCGGCCATAGAGCTTGTAGTTGATCTGGCCGGTCTTTTTACTCCAGCGGTAGGGATAGCCTTCAGCGTATTTGTTGGTGAGCACGCTGCCCTGGGCTTCCATCACGGCCAGGGAAGTGAAGTTTTCGGAGGCAATGAGCTCCAGGTTTTCGCGCTGGCGGGCCAGTTCGGCTGCCATGGCGGCGTACAGTTCGGGGTCATTCATCTGGATGTGTTTCATGACCTTTCTCCTTCTATTTTTATAAGTTTATCGATGCGGTTTTGGTGGCGCCCCCCCTCGAAAGAGGTTGAGAGCCAGGTTTTGGCTATGTCTATGGCATAAGGCGCGGCGGTAAATCTGCCGGCCAGGACCAGGATATTGGCGTCGTTGTGCATGCGACTAAGACGGGCCAGGTCGGTATTCCAGCACAGGGCCGCTCTGATGCCGTCGATCTTGTTGGCGGTGATGCTCATGCCGATGCCGCTGCCGCAGATCAGGATGCCTTTGTCGCAAAGTCCGTTGGCCACAGCCCGGGCGGCAGGAGTACCGGTATCGGGATAATCCATGGAGGCTTCGGAATGAGTGCCAAAATCCACCCATTCATGCTCCGGGATAGCGAACTTGAGGGCTTCTTTGAGAGCGTAACCGGCGTGATCGGAAGCGATTGCCAGTTTCATTGCTCTTCCGCCATCAGGCAAGCCAGGGCCACGCAGTAGTATTTGCTGGCAGCGCTTTCACTGCGGCTCATCACCACCACGGGTTTGACGGTGCCTTGAATGAGGCCGGCCAGTTCAGCTCCGGCAAAGAGCATGAGGCCTTTGTAAAAGCTGTTGGCGCTTTCCAGGCTGGGGAAGATCAACACATCCGCCTCGCCATTGATGGGTGTCTTGACGCCTTTGATCTCTCCAGCGGCGGGATCGCAGGCCAGGAAGATATCCAGAGGGCCGTCGATGAGGCAGTTCTTGATCTGGCCACGCTGATTCATCTTGCAGAGCAGCGCGTGTTCCAGGGTCGACGGCATGGAAGGCCCCACCTTTTCAGTGGCGGAGATGAGGGCCACCTTGGGACACTCGATGCCAAAGCGCCTGGCCATGGCCACGCTGTAGTTGATCATAGCCTGAGTCTGGGCCAGATCGGGATCCGGCAGCACCGCCGTATCGGAAACAAAGAGCAACTTGGGATACTTTGGCAGTTCCAGGGCGCAGGTATAGCTCATCACGGCTCCGGGCGGAAGCAGGCCTTTTTGTTTGTCCAGCACGGCTTTCAGAAACTTGTCCGTGCCCACCAGGCCTTTCATCAGCACATCCGCTTCGCCTTCTCTCACCTGGCGGGTAGCCTCCAGCGTGGCGCTGAGCTCATCGGGATGGTCGATGATCTCAAACAGGGAGGGCTCCAGGCCTTCGGCGCGGCAGACCTCTTCAATCCTGGCTTGGCGGCCATGCAGGATGGCATGCGCCCAGCCTTCGGAAACGGCTCTGGCGATGGAGGAGAGGGTGTTTTGATCCTCTGCTGCCGCCACGGCTACCCGGGCCTTAAAACCTCGGTCGCGAACGTGTGAGGCCAGTTCACTGAGTTTGGTGATCGCTTTCATATCATGCCAGGATAGCCGCCAGGGCGATGGAATAGAGCTTGCTGCGCTCGGAATCACCTCTGGAAGTGAGCACTGCCGGTACCTTGGCGCCCATCACGATGGCGCAAAGCTCGGAGCCCATCAGGCAAGTGATGGTCTTGTAGAAAGTGTTTCCGGCTTCTATATTGGGGAAGAGGATGCAGTCCGCGTCTCCACAGACCTCGCTTTTCACGCCTTTGATCTCGGCCGATTGCTTGTCGATGATGAGGTCAAAGCCCAGAGGTCCGTCCACGATCGCACCTTTGATCTGACCGCGTTCGGCCATCTTGGATATCAGGGCCGCTTCATAGGAGGAGCGGATCTTGGGCAGGGTCTGTTCGGAAGCGGAAAGGATGCCCAGCTTGGGGGTGTCGATGCCCAGCAGTTTGGCGGTCTTGATCAGATAGTTGCAGATGGCGATCTTCTGGTTCAAATCGGGCTCGGGAATAATGGCTACGTCTCCAAACACCAGCAGTTTGTGATATCCCATCGGTTCGGCGACGGTCACATGGGCCAGGATAGCCCCATTTTCCATCAGGCCTTTTTCTTTGTTGAGGATGGCTTTCATATAGCGGTCCGTGCTGATGAGGCCCTTCATCAGAAAGTCACCTTCGCCGGCATTGATGAGTTCCACGGCTTTGGCAGCTCCGTCAACATCGGAAATGGCACTCACGATCCGGAAGATGGAAGGATCGATGCCATGCTGGGCGCAAACGTCTTTGATGATGGCTTCGTCACCCACCAGGATGGCATCGATAATACCCATTCCGACCGCTTCACTGACGGCTACGATGGTGTGGGCATCGATGGCCCAGGCTGCCACGAGACGCTTTTTAGGGCGCGACTTGAGCACTTCTAACATCTGTTCAAGCTTGGTGATTTGCATACTGTGTCTCCAGTTTATATATTTATGTAATTCAATAGTATAAGTGCATGATAGCTCACTGCGCGGCTCCCTGGGTGGGGTTTTGCCGGATGGGCCTCAGAATCGTCCAGACAGGCTGCCCCGTGGCTACTTCCAACAGCTTCATATCCAGCTGCAGATACCTGATCCGCTTGCCTTTATACTGCTGCTCGGCGGTGCGGACGTTGGCCGTCAGATAAAAATCCGCCGCCAGTTCTTTGGCCAGGTCCAGGGATGGTTCACTGCGCTCTCTGAGCGGTACCGGAAGTTCTTCCACAAACCTTAGCTCACCCGCGTTCAGGATCTCATGCATGAGCTGTCTGCCAAAGAGGTCCATATCGATCTTCTGGTAGGACTCATTTGTAAGGATCCCGATCATGATCACGGGGCTGCGCTGGCGGGAGCCGTGAAACTGCTGCAGCCAGGGATGGGAGGTGATCTCCAGGCTGATCTCCCGAGCTACCAGGGGTGAATCCTTGGCGCTGAAACTTCCGCTCAGACCAATCCCGCTGTCCGGATCAGGACGCTCCCGCTTGCGGAACGCGCAACCCGACAGAATCAGCATTATGGACAGGACTGAAAGGATAGTTATTCTCATTGTGTTATCCGCTGAAATTGTTATATTATCGGCAGTTGCCGATTTTAATGAAACGGAGGGAGTCGATCCGCTCCGTCCAAACATGGTTTTAAAAACACTAAATATTTGTCAAGCCCAAAGTTCTGGCCTTGAAAGCATGGATGGCTTTTTTGCTTGCCAGAACTCCGGGGCTGATAAAATGAGCACCAAATTACGCGAAAAAGGAGTCCAGTATGTTACCTGTCAGTTTATTGCTTGTAAGTCAATCCGTTGCTACCGGCCTATGGGTTATGATCGCTATCGCCATCTTTGTGGTTGTGATCGTGGCCAAGGGGATTATCGTGGTGCGCCAGGCTGAAGTTGTGATCATCGAACGCCTCGGAAAGTACTACACCACCCTCCAATCGGGCATTCATATCATCGTGCCGGTGTTCGATAAGACCAGGCCCATCCACTGGCGCTACAACAAGACGGACTACCGTGGCCAGACCATCCAGGTGCAGCGGGTGGAAAACCGGATCGACCTGCGCGAGACGGTCTATGACTTCCCGCGTCAAAACGTGATCACCAGTGACAACGTCTCCATCAACATCAACGCCCTGCTCTATTTCCAGGTCACCGACCCCTACAAATCCGTTTATGAGATCGGCAACCTCCCCGAGGCCATCGAAAAGCTCACCCAGACATCGCTGCGTAACGTGATCGGTGAGCTCACCCTGGACCACACCCTCACCTCCCGTGATGCCATCAATGCCAAACTGCGCGACATTCTGGACGACGCTACCGATAAATGGGGCGTGAAGGTCAACCGCGTGGAGCTGCAAGAGATCCTGCCTCCCGAAGAGATTCGCACCGCGATGGAAAAGGAAATGAGGGCCGAGCGCGACAAACGTGCCAAAATGCTCACGGGTGATGCCGACCGGGAATTCCAGATCCGCGTGGCGGAAGGTGACAAACAGGCCAAGATCGCCCGGGCCGAAGGTGAGGCCCAGGCCAAGCTTTTGGTGGCGGACGCGGAACGCAAATCGATCCAGATGATCGCGGAAGCGGTGAAGGATTCCAAGACCGATCCCGCTCAATACCTGATCGCTCTCAAATACGTGGCCGCTTTCCAGGAAGTCACCAAACAGGGTGACAAGACTGTGGTCATCCCCTATGAATCTGCCGCTTTGATAGGATCAGTGAAAACCCTGGCCAATATATTTGAAAAGTAAGTTACCCATGACGCGTTACCCGTGACGCGTTACGATCGCATCACGCTTACCGCGTAACGCGTAACTTAAGACAATACACACAAGGAGATACAAAACATGTCTGAAATTATGTATATCAAGGGTCGTGAGATCCTGGATTCCAGAGGCAATCCCACCGTCGAGGCGGACGTCCATCTGGAAAGCGGCGTCGTGGCCAGAGCTGCCGTTCCCAGCGGGGCCAGCACGGGCGAGCGTGAAGCTCTGGAGCTGCGCGATGGCGATAAATCACGCTATCAGGGCAAAGGCACCCTCAAAGCCGTGGCCAATATAGACGATGAAATCGCCCCCCAGCTTTGCGGCAACGAATCCTCCCAGCAATATGCCATCGACCAGCTGATGCTCAAGCTGGACGGCACCGCCAACAAAGACAAGCTGGGCGCCAATGCCATTCTGGCCGTTTCCATGGCCGTAGCCCGTGCCAGCGCTATTGAACTGGACATTCCCCTCTACCGTTATCTGGGCGGCGTCAATGCCGTTACCCTGCCCGTGCCCATGAGCAATATCATCAACGGCGGTGCTCATGCCGATAATAACGTGGACATCCAGGAGTTTATGATCATGCCGCTGGGCGCGCCCAACTTCCGTGAGGCCATCCGCATGAACGCCGAAACCTTCCACGCGCTCAAATCCATCCTCAAGAAAAGAGGACTGGTGACCTCCGTGGGTGACGAAGGTGGCTTTGCTCCCAATCTGGGCTCCAACGAAGAGGCCCTGCAGGTGATCGTGGAAGCCATCAGCGCCGCTGGTTATAAACCCGGTGCGGATATCTTCATCGCTTTGGACGCCGCGGCCTCCAGCTTCTGGAAGGACGGCGGCTATCTCTTTGAGGGACAGCAGCGTGACAGTGCCTGGATGATCGATTATTACGAGCGCAT
Organism: Candidatus Cloacimonadota bacterium; assembly: GCA_017995405.1. Lineage (GTDB taxonomy): Bacteria > Cloacimonadota > Cloacimonadia > Cloacimonadales > Cloacimonadaceae > UBA3900. Next base: position 1,828 of record JAGOIY010000074.1, on the reverse strand, counting down.
GATTGGCAAGTATCCGATCGTCTCCATCGAAGACGGCCTGGCTGAAAACGACTGGGACGGCTGGAAAATGATGAACGAGCGCCTGGGCAAGAAGATCCAGATCGTGGGAGATGACGTCTTTGTGACCAATCCCGCCATCATCAAACGCGGCATCAAGGAAGACATCGCCAACAGCGTGCTGATCAAACTCAACCAGATCGGCAGCGTCAGCGAGACCATCGACGCCATCAATACCGCCCACAAAGCCGGCTGGACTTGCGTGGTATCACATCGCAGCGGCGAAACCGGAGACACCTTCCTGGCCGACCTCGCCGTGGCCATGAATACCGGCCAGATCAAGACCGGGTCCCTATCCCGCAGCGAAAGAGTGGACAAATACAACCAGCTCCTGCGCATCGAAGAAGAGCTGGGCTCCGCAGCCATCTTTCCTGGCAAAGCCGTGATCAAACAGCTGGGCTGAATGACCGGCTTTTCACAATGATCTAAAAAGAAAAAAGTTACGATTACCCGAGGCTGGCAGAGATGCCAGCCTCTGCCATCTTGGAGTCCAAAGCCCCTGTATAGATGATACGTTTATCTGCCTGCCTGACGAGGCTTTGGACTTCAAGCAGTGCTTCGGAGCGGGAGTATCCCTGCGGTGGACTGGTTGAAGTCCAAGCGGTCCTCGAACTCGTTGTCATGCAAAACGTTATCGTGTCCGCTTGAACTCCAACGGGGCCAGTGCTCGTCCACACCAACTCCGCGGGGATCATTGAGATCCAAAGACAATCATTCCAATCCACCCACACCATACCCGATTTGCTACAATTACCTTATATACCTATACCTTGCAACATCCGTTCCCCTTCCTCCCCGCATCCTATTACGGACTCATTACGGACTAAGTCCGTAATGAGTCCGTAATGACTCCGTATTGCTACTCAGCAAGGATACGGCGAGAACTTGGAACCCGCTGTGGGACAGCACCATAGCTATGCGACTCGATAAATATACCAGATATACCAGCTCATCATCCGCCTCTCTGATTGGCTCCCTTCATGTTTATAGCAGCTTTATCGTCCTTCACCGATGTGGATTTCACGCGGGGAAAGAGCTTGACAAACACGGGCCATAATTCAGGATGCGGCCATGAAAGTAGCGAGGAAATCAGCATGGAGATAAATGACGCCATCTGGCAGGATTATGACAGCAGCGGGCAGATCGACGCCAAGCTCGCAACCATCCGAAAATGGATCCCGGAAGACGCGGGTACCATTATCGACGTAGGATGCGGGAACGGTATTATCTGCAATGCTTTGGCCTCAGAGTACGAGGTGACGGCGATCGACATTTCAGAAACGGCTTTGAAAGCGGTCAAAGTGAGCAAACTGCTCGCCTCCGCCACCGATATCCCCTTTGCGGACAATAGCTTTGACCTGGCGTTCAGCAGCGAAATGCTGGAGCATCTCAGCTCCCCCGACCTTGAAAAAGCGGCCCGCGAAATGGTGAGGGTAGCCAGAAAGTATCTGCTGATCTCGGTCCCAAACCGCGAGCAACTAGGCAAATCGATGGTGAAGTGCAAGGTTTGCGCCGAGGTTTATCACGCCTATGGCCATCTGCACAGCTTCACGGACAGTAGTCTGCGGGGCCTGTTTCCCGGCACTCAAAAGCTTGATTCGCTGTGCTTTGGGCCCACTTCCAAAGACTATCATCCCCTGTTGCTGCGGGTCAGAAATCACCTGGGTGGCCAATACTTCCATCCTGCCACACCGGTGTTGTGTCCCCGCTGCGGAAGCGACACCTTTGTGTATAGATCAAATCCCGTCTCCAAGGCCTGCAATCTGCTCAA
>JAGOIY010000073.1 GCA_017995405.1 Candidatus Cloacimonadota bacterium | reverse complement strand
CATTTTGGCGAAAACAAGGTGCAGGAAGCTCAGCGCAAAGTGCCCTTCATCACCAGGCCATATGAGGGTTTTCACTTTATCGGCCACCTCCAGACCAACAAGATCAAAGCGCTGCTGGAGCTCAAACCCTGCCTCATCCACAGCATCGATTCACTCTATCTGGCCGAAAGCCTCAACGCCGCTCTGGCCAGATTCAATCGGGTGCAAGACATCCTCGTGCAGGTCAACACTACTCAGGAAGCCTCCAAGAGCGGGGTGGACCTTAGTAACGCCATAGAGATGGTGGGGCAAATCTCCCAGCTTCCGTTTCTGAGGGTTAAAGGCCTGATGACGATAGGTTTGATGAGTATCGACGCGGAGCGGACCCGTCCCCACTTTCAGAAACTGAAGCATGTGTTTGATCAGATAAATACTATGATTGAAGAAGGCTCATTCGCCAGCGGGGACCCTGGCAGTTCCGCTGTCGAAATGCGCTGGCTCTCAATGGGCATGAGCGACGATTTTCTGGTGGCCCTGGAAGAGGGTTCCAACATGTTGCGCCTGGGCTCCGTGCTGTTCGGGGCACGTAACTATGGGAGTGGCAAATGATTCACCTGCTGGCCTTGGGGATCGTGATCATAGCTTATATGTACGGTTGTTTTTCCACGGCCCGCATTATTGCCAAGAGCTTTCGTTCTCTGGATATTTATAAGGTGGGGACTGGCCTGGCGGATACTGAAAACATCTATTCCCATATCAGCAGACCTTTGGGAGTGTTGGTGGGGGGACTGGACGTGGCCAAGGCCTATCTGTTTATGAAGGTTGTGGAACTGCTGCTGATTCTGTTGTCGGGCAGCGACCTGATGACCGGAGTGGAGATGATCTACGCGCCCAACTACATGCTGGTCTATGGACTTGCCATGCTAGTGGGACACTGTCTGCCCGTCACACATCGCTGGAAGGGGGGCCGGGGCATCTTTACCTATACGGGATTCATGGTCTATTTCGCGTTCTGGCCGATGATAATCACTCTCGTCATCGCCTGGTTGCTGATCGCCATCTACAAACAGATCCGCTTCGCGCAGTATTTGATCGTGATCCTGCCTGTGATCCTGGCGCAGGTGTTCTATTCCTTTATCCCCTATTTCCGCAAAGAACTGCCGCCATATTTTATCGGCATGATGCTGGGAGTAGCCCTGTTTATGGGTATCCTCAACTTTGTGGTGTCCAAGAAACTGGGCGAGCTGTGATCCTGAATTAACCCCAAGGATATTGATATGTTGCAGATCAAGGAAGTGAAGAGCAAGAAGGATGTCAAAGCCTTTGTCATGTTGCCTTTCCGGCTCTACGAAGGAGACCCCAACTGGGTGCCGCCTCTCATCAAAGACCAGATCAAGTTTCTAAACCCCCTCCACAATCCTTTTTTTGAACACTCCGAGGCCAGTCTGTATCTGGCCATCCGGGACGGCAGAGTAGTGGGAAGGATTTCCGCTCACACCAATACCCGTCACAACCTGGAGCATAAAGACGAAGTGGGTTTCTTTGGATTCTTTGAGTGTGAAGAAGATCCCGAAGCGGCCAAAGCGCTGTTAAATACCGCGCTGCAATGGAATCGGGCCAGAAAGCGCAGCGCCGTGAGAGGTCCCCTCAATTTTACCATCAACGACGAATGCGGTATGCTGGTAGACGGTTTCGACAGCCCCCCCATGATCATGAACCGTCACGATAAACCCTACTACCAGCATCTGTTAGAGGGTTGTGGCTTCGTGAAGGCGATGGACATGTATGCTTATTTGAGCATCCGCACCGAGATGCCTGAAAGGATCGACAAAGTGGCGGCCCTGATCGAAAAACGCGCGGGCGTCAAAATCCGCCCGCTCAGTCGTAACAAAGCGGCGCGGGCCAAAGATATAGAGACTATCTTTCATATCTATTCCAAAGCCTGGGAGTATAACTGGGGCAACGTTCCCATGACCCAGGCAGAGCTCAAACACCTGGCATCAGAGCTTTTACCGCTGGCCGATCCGGACATGATTTTCATCGCCGAGATCGAAGGCCAGCCGGTGGGTTTCAGCCTCGCGATGCCCAATTACAACGAAGTCCTCAAAGTGATGAATGGCCGCACTCATCTGTGGGCCCTGATCAAAGCTATGATCGCCAAAAGGCGGATCGGCTCCGCCCGGGTGGTGACCATGGGTCTGATCGAGGAGTATCGTAAACGCGGCATAGACACGCTATTTTATTACTATTCATATAAAAACGGCCTCCCCAAAGGCTATATCCGGGGCGAGTTCTCCTGGGTGCTGGAAAATAACACGATGATGAACAGAGTGGCTGAAATGCTGGACGCGCAAAGATATAAGACCTACAGAATCTATGAACACCCCATCGACTGAGCTATCCTTGCGGAGAAACTGGCTGAGTCCCATCGATATCATCACGCTTGTTTTCACAGGCTGGATCATGCTCTACATGGGGATTGGCCACCCGCGGGTGATCGATCTGGGCACCCATTTCCCCAGCTACATGTCTGTGTTCGCGGGAGTGTTGCTGACGGCCTGGCTGCAAAAGCTCTGGGAGGGCAGGGAAGGCTGGTTTTACAGCGCTTTCCGGCTGCTGAGGAGCATGTATCCGGTGCTGCTCTTCGGTTATTTTTACTCCTCCAACTATGCTTTCAACCGCGTGCTGGTCCCCAATTGGCAGGATCCCTTCTTCTATAAGATCGATGAGGCTATCTTTGGATATCTGCCTTCGCTGGTCTGGGGGCAAAAGTATTCCCACTGGGCGGTTTCGGAGCTCTTCCACCTGGCCTATTTCTGTTATTATCCCATGATTTTCGGCCTGCCGCTCTATCTCTATCTGAAAAACCGCAACGCCTTCGCGGAGTTGATCTTCGCGGTGACCTTCACCTTCTATCTCAGCTATTTCATTTATTCCCTGCTGCCCACCATTGGAGGCAGGTATTTTCCTGAGGCACTGGAGCTTACCAAGGTGTATCGGGCTGGGCCCTTCACCCACATCATGGCCTATATCTACAACACTACGCATCACTGGGGCGGCGCTTTTCCCAGTTCTCATGTGGGGGTCACGATCGTACTCACCATCGCGGGGCTGAGATTTACCAAGGTGATGGGCTATGTGTTTGTGGTGATATCCTTTTTCTTGGCGCTGTCAATCGCCTACTGCCATTATCACTGGTTTATAGATGCCGTCGGAGGTATCTTTTTGGGGATCGGAGGCTACTATTTGGCCGGCTGGTTGAGAACAAAGCTATCGCCGGTGGAGAACAGCAATTAATGAAAAGATCGATATTGATAATCCTGGCGGTGGGGATCGCAAGTCTGGCGGCCCAGCAAGCTGCTCTGCCGATCACTCAATATGACTACGCCATTCCGGAGAACAACGTCTCTCCGATCGCGATTGGCATGGGCGGCTTGAATCTCACTTATTCCGGAGATCCCTATTGCAGCTATTCCAATCCCGCCCTGCTGGCAGAAGTGGAGCAGAGCAGCCTGGTAACCTCCTTCCGGCTGGCCAATGATGAAGAGATGAGCATTCTGGAAGCCACCTCGCTTTCCAATACCCTCAAGGATAAGCAGTTTAAATACTTCAGCCTCAGCACCAAAAAGGCCGCCTTCACCTATCAGCCCATGAGCCGGGTGAATATCAGCGAGATCATTGCCGAAAACGGAGTTAACTACAACCTCTATCATGACTTTATGCTGGACAAGGTGCAGCTATCCATTGCCGCCAAAGATGAAGAACGCTCCGCCCTGAGCGCGGGCCTCAACCTCAAGTATTTGAGCGGACGTCTGGTGTATCTGAAAGAACGGCGCATAGGCTCTACCACCTTTACCAGAGAAGCTTTTATCGATGACAAAGTGAGGGGTTTTTCCACCGATCTGGGCTTCACTCTGGACCGCGAGACTTTCAAGTTTGGGCTCACGGCTTACGACCTCTTCTCACGCCTCTACTGGGAAAACTATTCCTCCAAACCCATCCAGTCCAGGATTGGGCTCGGAGCCGCGTGGGTGGACGATAACATGCTGATCAGCATGGGTTTACAGGGAAAGATCAGTAAAAGCACCGACACCACTTATCATCTGGGCTTTCAAAACAGCTGGAGCTGGGGCCAGAACTACAATCAGGCTGGCCGTCCCATTCAGCACTCCATCCTCTTGAGGCTGGGGCTTTACAGCCAGGATTTTTATGGCACCAAAAACATCCATTTCACGATGGGATCAGGCTATAACTACAGCATTTTCCGCTTTGACTTTTCCGTGAACAGCGCCGGGATGATACTTAAAGAGAGCGAGTATCTCTTTTCTCTGGGGGTGGGGCTCCCCTAAGCTATGTTCCAGCTTGGATTTCTGCACAGCGGCCTGCTGATTTTCGCGGCGGCCACTGTCCTGCCCTTGATCATCTGGCTGATCGCCAGACGCAAACCACCCCGGGTGATCTTCAGTTCACTGCGGTTTATCAAGCTCAGCCAGGAGCAGGAAAAGAAGCGCAGCAAGCTCAAAAACATACTGCTCTTGATCATCCGCATGCTGATCATCCTCCTGATCGCTCTGGCCGTGGCCAGGCCTCAAGTCTATTCCAGCCGGCTGAGTAAGAGCTCCAAACATCCTCCCACCGCTTTGGCAATCGTGCTGGACACTTCTTTCAGCATGGACTATCTGCATGAATCCAGGACCCTGTTGGACAGAGCGAAAGAGGCACTTTCCAGGATTAACGGCCTCTGTGGTCCCTCTGATAAAATCTCGTTGATCACCCTTGACGAGAGCTGGAACACCTTGCATTCACAGATCTTCGCGGGGTCCATTCCGGCTGATTTGATCTCAGCCCTCCGCGTCACCCATACTCCCATCAGAATGGAGGAGGCCCTGCAAATGGCCAGGGGCCGTCTGATCGAATCCGGGTTGCCCAATCGCGAGCTCTATCTGATCACAGACGGCCAGCAAAACCAGTACCCTGAAGATCTGGATATCCCGGTCTATCTGATCCCGCTCGACACTCCGGAAAGCGTTGCCAACCTTAGCGTTAAAGACGTTCAGCCCAGGCCTCAGCTAGTGGATAAGACCCGCCTGCAGAGCCTGGATTTTACCCTGATAAACCATGGCCCCACCGATCGTAAGGATGTGTTGATCAGAGCGATACTTGGCGATACCAAGGTGGCCGAGAAGTTTGTGACCATCAACGCCCGTCAGGAAATCAGAGAAAGCATCCTGGTGGAACTGCGTGAAGATGGCTGGCAGACAGGCTGTGTGGAAGTAGTGGATGAAGGGCTCCTGCACGACAACCGCTCCTGGTTTGCTTTTCCTCATCGTGTGGCCCCCAGCGTGGCTGTGATCAGCCAGAAACCCTCTCTACCATTTTATCTGGACAGCGCGCTAAGAGTCTATACCGGTAGTGCCGGAAGCTTGAAAGTGATGGACCCCGCCACTTTGACCATGGCCGATCTGGACAGATATCAGAGTTTCGTGATCTACGCAGCCGGAAACCCCAACGCTCGTCTTAAAGAACTGATAGACGCGCTCATAAAGGCTGAAAGGGGAGCCCTGGTGCTTCTGGACGAAGGCCTGAGCCCGGAGGCTAAAAGCATGTGGGAGTCCACCTTCGGCTGCAGGATAGGTAGTTTTAACCAGCAGCCCAAAGACATCGCCAGCCTCAATCCGCATCACTATATCAGTGCCTTGCTCAGCGGTAAAGACATGGCCCAGAAGCGGATAAGCCATTACTGGAGTTGCCGGGCGGGGAACTCTGCCAGCCTTGCTTCAGCCGGTGGAGACGATCTGGTGATGGTGAAAGGCAGAATGGTGCTGTTCGCGTTTGATCCCGCGGCCCTCTCCAATAGCTTTTTTATCGGTCCCATCTTTCCAGTGCTAACTTACAGAGCACTGGAGCACAGTGGCTTGGCCCAGGCCAGCGGATCGCGGATCAAGCTGGGAGATCTGATCACGGCGGACACTCTGGTCTTGCCGGACGGTTCTTCGCTAGAACTGGCCAGACGTGCCTATCGGGCCAACTTTCCGGGTATCTATCAAAGCAAAGTGGGTAGTTTCGATCCCATCGCCATCGCGGTGGACCACGATCCCGCTGAAAGTGATATAAGCCCACACGATTTCAGCCGGCTGAAATACGTTAAACCTCTCAAAAGCAATTGGTCAGAACAGGTCTTCCGCTCCAGATTGGGACACGATATCTGGAAGATCCTCTTGATGATAGCTTTGGCCCTTTTCCTGCTGGAGATCGTGATCGTCAAGCTCAGTCAGTCCAGTTCAGGTCTGCCCGGAGACCAGGCAATTCCGCAACCCGGCAGCGGTTTAAACCAGCCTTCCAAGGAGTAATCATGCTGCAAGATATCAAAGACCCCGCTCAGATCAGAAAGCTGACCATGGCGGAGATGGTGCTGCTGGCCAAAGAAACCCGGCAGCGCATCGTGGATGTGGTTTCCAAAACTGGCGGGCACATAGCCCCCAGCCTGGGTGCCGTGGAAATTGCCATCGCGCTTTTGAATATCTTCGATTTCAATCTCGACCGGGTGGTCTGGGATGTGGGACATCAAAGCTATGCCTGGAAGATACTTACTGGCCGCAATGAGCGCTTTGAGACCCTCAGGGTCCTGGATGGCATCAGCGGGTTTACCAACCGGGATGAAAGTCCCTATGATGCCTTCAGCACTGGTCACAGCAGCACTTCCATTTCCGCGGCGCTGGGTCTGTCCTGTGCCTCCAGACTGCTGCAGGAGAAAAAGGCGCATCACATTGCCGTGATAGGAGATGGAGCGCTCACAGGGGGCATGAGCTTTGAGGCTCTCAACCATGCCGGTCACCTGCAGCCGGACCGTTTTATCGTGATCCTCAACGACAACGCCATGTCCATCTCCAAAAACGTGGGCGGCCTCCAGAAATACATGGCCAGGATGATGGCCTCGCGTAGCTACAACACCCTCAAACAACAGATCTGGGAGCTCAGCAACAGCCTGCCGGACAACATTCGCCGCCGCTTCATCTATGGCGCCCAAAAGCTGGAAGAATCGATGATGAACATCCTGGTGCCCAACATCATCTTCGAGGATCTCGGCTTCAAATATGTGGGTCCCATCGACGGCCACGATCTCAAACAGCTCACCTCCATCTTCAAACGAGTGCGGGATAACATGGTGGGACCGGTACTGCTGCACGTCGTCACCCAAAAAGGCAAGGGTTACAGTCCAGCCGAAAAGAACGCCTCTCTCTTTCATGGCGTGGGGCCCTTTGAAAGCAGCAGCGGCAAGCAGGTCTGCAGCGGCAAGGAGAGCTGGAGTGAAGTGTTTGGCAACAGCTTGCTCAGATTGGCTGAGCGCCAGCCAAACATCGTAGCCGTCACGGCCGCCATGAGTGCGGGGACCGGGCTGAGCGCTTTTGAAGCCAGATTTCCGGATCGCTTTTTCGATGTCGGCATAGCCGAACAGCATGCCGTCACCCTGGCGGCAGGAATGGCCTGTAAAGGGATCAAGCCCTTCGTGGCCATCTACAGCACTTTTATGCAGAGGGCTTTGGACCAGGTGATCCACGATGTGGCGCTGCCACGTCTGCCAGTGGTGTTTTGCATCGACAGAGCTGGCCTCGTGGGAGAAGACGGTGCCACACATCACGGTGCTTTCGATCTCAGCTTCCTGAGCGGAGTGCCTGGACTCATAATCCTGGCCCCCTCCAGCGCTGAAGACCTGGACGCCATGCTGGCCTGGGCCGCGACCTATCAGAAAGGTCCCGTGGCGATCCGTTATCCCAGAGGGACAGCGTTCTGTTCAGACGCTGGAATTGATGAATTCATGCCAGGGATGGCCAGACTTGTAGATGATAATGGCCAGATAGCTTTGGTGGGTGTGGGTGACGCGTTTCATCTCGCCGCGGATGTCCACAAACTCTTGCTGGAAGCGGGCTCTCAAGCCAGACTGGTGGACCTGCGCAGCGTAAAGCCTATGGATGAAATTCTTTTACGTCGATTAGGCGACGAATGCAGCTACGTCTTCAGTTTTGAAACGGGCAGCATCATAGGTGGGGCGGGAGCCAGAATAGCTCAGCTGCTCTGGGATAAACCCAGCAAGGTCATCAACTTCGGATATCCTGACAGTTTCGTGCCCCATGGCAAGACGGAACTGCTCAAGCAGCGGATTGGCTTCACGCCCGAAGCCCTGGCCGAAAGGATCATCCAGATCACCCAAACATGAGACTCGACCTCAAAGAGCCCATCTGCGCTGTGATCACTCCAGCCGGAACGGCTGCCATCAACGTGATCAGGATCAGCGGAGAGGGCTCGATCGGGATCGTGGCCGCCCATTTTGATTCCCCCCATAAACTGCTGAAGGCCAAAGGGAAGCAGATCGTTTATGGCGTCTTTCTGGATGCGGACAAACAGCCGCTGGACGAGGTCCTCTGCAGTATCTTCAGAGCCCCTCACAGCTATACGGGAGACGACACGGTGGAAATCTCCTGCCATGGCAATCCCAGAATCGCGGCCCGGATCCTGGAACTGCTGCTGAGCTCAGCCCGCCTGGCAAACCCAGGCGAATTTACCCTCAGGGCTATGCACAACAACAAGATAGACCTCGTCCAGGCCGAAGCGATCAATGACCTTATCTCTGCCCCCACCAGCAGATCTGGGACCGCTGCCCTCAGCCAAGCTCGCGGAGTGCTGTCACATAGCTTAAAAAGCATCCTGGAGCGGATCACGCATGCCCGGCTGCGTTGTGAAATGGCCATCGATTTTGCCGATCAGGACCTCCCTCAGATCGATACGGAGGCTCTGATAAATGATCTTGCCAGGCTGGACAGCGAGGTCAGCCAGCTCTGTGAGCAAGGCAGCCAGGGACGCTATATCAGAGAGGGGATCAGAATCTGCCTGGCAGGGGCTCCCAACTCCGGTAAGAGCTCGCTCTTCAACGCTTTTCTCAAACATAACCGCGCCATCGTAACTCCCCATCCCGGCACTACCAGAGACTATCTGGAAGAGACCCTTTCCCTGCGAGGTTACGCGATAATTTTATATGACACAGCCGGGTTGAGAGATACCAGCGACGAGGTGGAACAGCAGGGCATCGATCGCAGCCGGGAACTGATGTTTGATGCCGATCTGGTCCTGTTCCTGATTGACGCCAGCAGACTGGCAGAACACAAGGAAGACGATATACCCCAGGGACTTGGCAATAAAATCCAGATAGTGATCAGCAAGGCTGATCTGCTGGAAAAAGATGATCTGGAAGGGCTGCTCGGCACGGGATCGATACCCGCGAGCGCGATTAGCCCGGATGGACTGGATGAGCTATCTGAGGCTATTCTGGAGCGGTTTCAACTGGCCGAACCCCTTCCAGAACGGCCTTTGGTGACCAATACCCGGCATCTGGCTGCCCTCAGAAGCTGCGGGGAAGGATTGCAAAACGCCCTGGTAGCTTTGAGGTCCGGGTTGGGCTTTGAATTTGCCGCCTTCGATCTGATTTCTGCCAGCGCGGCCCTGGAGCAAATCCTGGGTGTAATCACTCCGGATGACTTGCTGGAGAAGATTTTTGCCGATTTCTGCATTGGCAAATAGGACAAGGAGATAATCATGAGCAATTGGATCTATTCCAAAAACGGGAAAGAGTATGGTCCCATGAGTACTTCCAAAGTGGCTGATGCCATCTTGAGAGGCGAACTGGAACTGGACGACTATGTCCTGAGCGCCGAGACTCAGCTCTGGAAGAAAGCGAAGGAAGTACAGGCGATCATGGATATTGTGCATAAACCCCTGCCCAACAACCTCTTTGACGATGTCAACCGGGA
>JAGOIY010000072.1 GCA_017995405.1 Candidatus Cloacimonadota bacterium | reverse complement strand
TTTAACAACACTCTCGCCGAGGGTGAAATGGCCATGGTCTATTTCAGCGGGGCCGTGATTCAACTGGATGGTCTGAACTATCTGGTCCCGGTAGGCATCTTCAAGGATGCCGCCACCTTCAAGACCAGCGCTGTGGAGCTCAATTGGGCGATTTCCCAGCTCTCCAAAGCGGGAGTAAAACTGATATTCCTGGATGGGGCCCGCAGCCCTGCCAATATCGGTTTCAAGCTCGCCAAACCAGGCATGGCTGCCCTTGCCAAGCTGCCTGGCAACACCCTGCTGATGTATGGCTCTCCTCTGGATACGGTTTTGGTGGATAGCCCTGCTCCCAATTCCTACTTCAGCAAAGCTTTGGCTGCCGAGATCATCAAACCCGATCTGGACTTGTCTGTCCTGCCTGCCAATATCTCAGCCGCGATGGCGATTCTGCAGGGTGGCAAGACTCCTCCTCAGCCCTGGAGCGCTTCTTCCGTTCCGGAAGGCTGGACCCTCAATCCCAGCGGTGAAAACATGCCTCGCTATCATTTCAGGGGTATGTTTAAGATGGATATTGATGGGGGAGGATCATACTCGTTCTAACCCATAATGACATGGCAGGCCGGCGCTTTGGTGCTGGCCTGTTTTGCTTGGAATCCATACTTCAATATTTCCCGGCTGATAAATCGTTTGACATTTCCCCTTGACTCATTTTTGGTGTGAAACCAAGATCTTGCCCCTGATGTATGTGTGTGTGAGGGTGAGATAAATATCTGATTGCAAAGGATCAAACTATGCAAAAAGACTTTGTGAAGCTGGATGCCCTGCTCGAAAGGTATCGGGGCAAGAAAGGCATCCTTATCCCTATGATGCAGGAAGTTCAGGATCTGGAGGGGTTTCTCTCCAGGGACACGATGCGCTACATTGCCGCCAAGATGGATATCCCCGCCGCGGAGATCTTTGGTGTGGCCACCTTCTATTCCATGTTCAGGCTCAAAGCCCAGGGCAAACACATCATCCGCGTCTGCAAAGGCACCGCCTGTCATGTTTCCGACGCCGATGGGATCAAGGACGCCCTGGTGGAACATCTCAAGTTGCCGGATGGCGAAAACACTACTTCCGATATGCGTTTTACCCTGATGGAAGTAGCCTGCCTGGGCTGCTGCAGTCTGGCCCCCGTAATCATGGTGGATGATCAGACCTACGGAAAACTTACTCCGGAAGCCATCCCCGGCATTCTGGAAAAATACTCGTTTTAGGGAGGGAAAATGCAAGCGATCACTGTAAAAGTAGGACTGGCCAGTTGCGGCATCGCGGCTGGAGCGGATGAGGTCTATCGCAAGCTGGAAAACTATCTGATGGAGAACGTGAGGCCTGTGAAGCTACAGCGCACCGCCTGCATTGGAATGTGTTTTGAAGAGCCGATTGTAGAGCTCAGCGGCTCAGAGGCCGGTTCCGTCACGCTGGGCAAGGTCACTGCTGACAACATCGCCACTTTGGTGGAAGAGTATCTGGCGGGCGGCGTACCATCTTCGCATGTCATTCTGGCCCAAAAATATGACGCTCCCCGCAACGCGCTGCTGGCCAATCAGAAACGCATCGTGCTGCAAAACTGTGGCGTGATCGATCCCAAGTCTCTGGAAGATTACGAGGCCAGCGGTGGCTATCAGGCCCTCCGCAAAGCCCTCACCATGAGCGGAGACGAGATCATTACCGAAGTTAAGGAATCCGGCCTCAGAGGCAGAGGTGGAGCGGGTTTTTCCACCGGACTCAAGTGGAGCTTTGCCAAAAACGCGCAAGGACCCAAGAAATATGTGGTCTGCAATGCCGACGAAGGCGATCCGGGAGCTTTCATGGACCGCAGCGTGCTGGAAGGCGATCCTCATAAGATTATTGAAGGCATGGTGATAGGCGCTTACGCCATGGGTGCCGACGAGGGTTATATCTATTGCCGGGCGGAATACCCTCTTGCAATTGCCCATCTCAAGGTGGCCATAGAAGCCGCCGAAGCAAAGAACTATCTCGGCAAACACATCCTGGGCAGTGATTTCAGCTTTGAACTGCACATCAAAGAAGGAGCCGGGGCCTTCGTCTGCGGTGAGGAAACCGCTCTGATGCAATCGATTGAAGGCAAACGCGGCATGCCCACTATCCGTCCTCCCTTTCCAGCGGAGAGTGGACTTTGGGGAAAACCCACCAATATCAACAACGTGGAGACCTGGGCCAACATCACCTGGATTATCTTGAACGGGGCCAAGGCATTCCATGCTATGGGCACGGAGAAATCTCCCGGCACCAAGGTCTTCGCCCTGGCCGGCAAGATCGCAGGCAGCGGTCTGATTGAAGTGCCGATGGGCATCACGATCCGGGACATCATCTACAAAGTGGGTGGCGGCATGAAGACAGAGAAACCTTTCAAAGCCGTGCAGCTTGGGGGTCCAAGCGGAGGCTGCATACCTGCCGAACTGCTTGATACCACAGTGGATTACGACAGCATCAACGCCACCGGGGCTATCATGGGTTCCGGAGGTATGGTGGTGATGGATTCCGGTACCTGTATGGTGGATGTGGCCCGCTATTTCCTCAATTTTACCCAGAATGAATCCTGCGGTAAATGCACTTTCTGCCGCATCGGCACTCGCAGGATGCTGGAAATCCTCACCCGCATCACAGAAGGCAAAGGAGTGATGCAAGATATCGAGCGCCTCGAGGACCTGGCCACCAACATCATCAAAGGCTCGCTCTGCGGGCTTGGACAGACGGCCCCCAATCCCGTGCTCACCACCCTGCGCTATTTCAAGCATGAATACATCGCCCACATCCAGGAAAAACGCTGTCCGGCAGGAGCTTGCACCGCTCTGCTCAAATATGAGATCATCCCGGAAAAGTGTGTGGGCTGCACCGCCTGCGCTCGAAAATGCCCGGTCAACTGCATCTCCGGCAGCGTCAAACAGCCACATGTGATCGATCAGGACAAGTGCATCAAATGCGGTGCCTGCTACAAAACCTGCAAGTTCAACGCCATTGTGAAGGGATAGGAGACCTGCGATGATAGAAGTAATCCTGAACGGACAAAAAGTGGAAACCGAGCCCGGTACCAGTATCCTGGACCTGGCCAGAGCACACGGTTGTGAGATCCCCACCCTCTGCCACGATGAAGAACTCAAGCCTTATGGTTCCTGCTGGGTCTGCGCGGTGGAAGTGAAAGGCAGACGTGGATTTGTGACCTCCTGCGGTACCCTCGTGAGCCCCGGTATGGAGATCGTGACCGACAGCCCCGAAATCCATGCCGCCCGCAAAATGGCCCTGGAACTGCTAATCTCCAATCACTATGCCGATTGCGAGGCTCCCTGCAAGATCGCCTGCCCCGATCACGTGGATATCCAGAGCTATGTGTCGCTGATCGCCAACGGCCAATACCACGAAGCTGTAAAAGTGATTAAAGATACTCTCCCCATGCCTTTATCTATCGGCAGAGTCTGCCCCGCCTTCTGTGAAAAGGAATGCCGGCGTCAGATCGTGGAAGAGCCTGTCGCTATCCGTCAGCTCAAACGCTACGCGGCCGATGAGGACCTTGGCGATGTGTGGAACTATATTCCTGAAAAAGAAGCAGATACAGGCAAGAAAATCGCCATTATCGGGGCCGGTCCATCTGGCCTTACCTGTGGATATTATCTGAGTAATCAGGGTCATGCCGTCACCGTGTTTGAAGCCGCTCCCCAAGCGGGTGGGTGGCTGCGTTACGGCATCCCGGAATACCGTTTGCCCAAGGCCACGCTGGATGCCGAGATCGAGCTTATGTGCTCCAACGGCATGAAGATAGAATATGGCAAGGCACTGGGCAAAGACCTTAGTCTCAAAGACCTGGCCGCCGCTTACGATGCCGTCTATCTGGCTCTGGGAGCTCAGAAAGCGGTGCCCATGCCAGTGAAAGGCAGCGATCTGCAAGGCTGCTATCTGGGAGTCGATTTCCTCAAAGCTCACGCGCTGGGCGACACACCCCAGTTGGGCAAAAAGGTAGCCATCGTGGGAGGTGGAAACACCGCTATCGACTGTGCCAGAACAGCCATCCGGCTGGGTTGCGAAGTGGCCCTGATCTATCGCCGCACCCGTGAAGAGATGCCTGCCGAGCCCTTTGAAATCGAGGCCGCCGGTCATGAAGGCACCGTGTTTCACTACCTCTGCAACCCCGTGGAATACTTTGGCGAGGACGGCAAGCTAAAGAGCGTAAAGATCGAAAAGATGAAGCTCGGCGATCCCGATTCCAGCGGCAGAAGACGTCCCGAACCCACTGGCGAATTCTTCACCCAGGAGTTTGATTCCATCATAGCCGCCATCTCTCAGGTCCCTGAGGTCGATCTCTTTGCAGACGATCCCAACAAGATAGACGGACAGATTATCCCTATCAGCCGCTGGCAGACTGCCATCGTGGATGAAGGCAGCATGCATACCGGCATTGCCAACGTCTTCGCGGGTGGCGATTTCCGTCGCGGAGCCGCCACTGCCATTGAAGCGATCGCGGACGGCCGGGCTGCGGCCGAGGCCATCCATCGCTATCTCAATGGTTTAGCCCTCCCACCCGCCCGGCCAAAGTTCGATTCTAAAAAGGGCAAAAAAATCTCGGAGATTTCTGCCAAAGAATATAGCCTCTTTGAGAAGATCGCCCGTTTCAAGATGCCGGAAATCCCCATCCCGCAAGCTAAAACCAGCTTCGACGAGGTGGAGACCGGCTTTACCGAAACCGACGCCAGAGCTGAGGCGGACCGCTGTCTGGAGTGCGGCTGCCAGGTCAATGAAACCTGCGCGCTGAGGGAGTATTGCACGGATTACGAGGTGAACGCCCTGTCCTTTCCAGGCAGCATCAACAAGCATCCCATCGATTACAGCCACCCCTACATCGTTCGCGATGCCAACAAATGCATCAACTGCGGTCGCTGTGTGCGCACCTGCGCGGAGATTCAAGGCCCTGCCGTATTGGGATATATCTATAGAGGATTTGCCGCTGTGGTGGCACCCGAATTTGGCGAATCACTCACTCAAACCACCTGCGAAAGCTGTGGTAAATGCATTGCCGTGTGCCCGGTGGGAGCTTTGGTGGAGCGCAATCTGCACTACAAGCTAAACCCGCTGCCCAAGACCGAAACCCTGCAAAACTGCGGACTCTGTGGCACCGGTTGCTATATCAAAGTGGAAGACCAGAGCGGCGTCGTGACCCGGATTGAAACCCCTTCCGAGGATGACCTGCAAGGCTTCAACGGACGTGACCTCTGCTTCAAGGGTCGCTTTGGCTGGCAGGTCCTCTTGTCAGAAGACAGGCTCCGAACCCCCAGAGCAAAGGAAAACGGCGTCTGGAGAGACATCAGTTGGCAGGAAGCCAAAGAGCTGATCGCCTCCAAGGCCACTACCGCTCAGAAGAAACGCTTCGACGTCTCTGCCAGTCTCGCCATCGAAGAGCTGCTCATCGCCAAAAAGGCCGCGGAAAGCTGTGGAGCAAGGCTGCAAGCCGATCCCTGCTGTCTGCCTTTAGGGCCCGAGAGCTATTTTGTGGCTCCCGATCCCTTCCCCTTTGCCAGATTGGATGAGTTTGAGGAGTATGTGGTCTGCGGCGAGATCGACCTCGTCACCCGCACCCGCCTGAGACTCAAACAGCGGATCGGCAAGCGTTTAATCTTCGTCGGTAAGTCAGAAGCCCCCTGGCTGAGGTTTGCGGATGCCGTCTACCCACGTCTATGCGACCTTCCGGAAGCTTCAAGCCGCTTGTATGTCTATAATCAGGAACAGCTTAGCGCCAGAGATGCTTACGGCGTCTGGAAGCTGGCCGCTCTGGATAAGGTCTATCCCCGCAACGTGATGGCAGGCTCAGATCTGCCCAATCTGGGGGGGCTGATCGCCATTGAGCCCTGTTTCAACCTGCCTTCCACTGCCGATTTTGTGATCGCCTGGGGCACCGGGCTCAGGGATCAGGACAGCAGTGCTTTCAGGACCAGCATCCAGCTCTATAAAGATGATGATTCCAAAGCGGATCTGCTGTTGCCGGCTTCATCCTATCTGGAAATCGACGGCAGCACGCTTGGCAACAACGGGGCCGTGAGTTTCTTCCGCGATCCCGCCAAAGCCAATCACATCTGCGAACTGATGAAACTGCTCTATGAACTGGGATGGATCAATCCCGCCACGGCAGATATCAACCATTGGAACACCCTCGCCACGGAACTGCTCGACGGCCTGAAGAGCAAGCCTGTCAAGGTCTTTGATTTCAGGAACGTGGATCCCGACAAGCTGGATGCCTCTCCCAGAGCCATCAAGACCGAACTGCAAAGCAGGATGACGGCCTTGCACGAGGACAGAAAAACACCTGTAACATTCTAAACTACAAGGTATAAGCGCAGAGGGGATCCCCATTCGGAGGTCCCCTCTTGATTTATCAGGAGATTTATCATGATAGCGAACTTTCGCAAACGCATCTATGGCTATGAGTGCGACCTTTACGGTCACCTGCATAACACCAACTATCTCAATATCTTAGAGGCTGCCCGTTCCGAAGCCCTGGTGGATGTCGGCATGCCTGTAAAACGCCTGATGGAGCTGAACTGGCACGTCTATATCAACAAAATCGAGGTGGAATTTCTGAAAGGTGTGGGAGTGGACGACATCATCGAAGTGCGCAGCCAGATCTATGACCGCAACAAGCTCCGCTCCAGTTGGAACCAGGAGATCTACAACGAGGCCGGAGAGCTCTGCTTCCGTGCTCAAATCCATGTGGTGCATATACATAACGGCAAACCCGCCAGAGTGCCGGAGCACATTTGGGACCACTTTAAGCTGCTGGGGGAGTAAGGCTCTCAAGACACCAGTTATCTTGCTGGACGGCAAATCCTTGCCTGGTCACCCGCCGTGGAGATGCCGTGCGGCCTCCGCCGAAAAACCCGGGAGAGCGCACGGTATCTCCACGGCGGGTGAATAAGGAAGAATAGAGGGGACGATCTGGGTGGCGTGACGATCCACTCCAGGGTGAGATTTATCGCTTGACGTATCATCCCTGCGCAGTATTGTTGCGAATATGGCGTGCGAGGCAATAATATCAATCAAAAACTCAGCCTCCGACGGCCATGAGGAGACAGCATGACAGCACCAACGGCGCGACTGATCATGGTTTTCACGCTGCTGCTTTGCACCGCGGCAGCCTTTGGAATCAGCTTCGATTACAGCAAGCAGTGGAAAGAAATTGATGCCCTGCTGGGTAAAGGTTTGCCAGTTTCGGCGGATGCCAGGATCGATTCTCTTTTGGCGGCTGCCTACAGCGACGGAATCGTGGAGCAGCAGATCAAAGGCCTGGTGTATAAGCTCACGATCCTGCAAAAGAAAGAGGAGTTTTCCACTCAGAAAGCCATCGACACCGTTCGCTTGAGGCTGGAAAGCGCGCGCTTTCCCAGCAGCGCGATCCTGCACTCCATGCTGGCCCAGCTTTATTGGAGCTATTATCAGAGCAACCGCTACCTCTTCTCGAACCGCACCCAAACCACCAATTTCCAAAGAGATGACATCGCCACCTGGGATCTGGCCACCATAGCGGAGGAAACGATCAAGGCCTACCGCTTGTC
The DNA here is from genome assembly GCA_017995405.1 of Candidatus Cloacimonadota bacterium. Taxonomy (GTDB): domain Bacteria; phylum Cloacimonadota; class Cloacimonadia; order Cloacimonadales; family Cloacimonadaceae; genus UBA3900. Next base: position 2,328 of record JAGOIY010000072.1, on the reverse strand, counting down.
TCTCCAAAGGCCTCAGGACCTGCAAACGATCAGCATTTGGGATTATCCGGCCATTATCAACAAGGGAGGAGCCGATGAAAAGCAGTTGAGGCCCACTCTCTACGACTTTTTGGCCTGGCGGGCCCTGGATTTTTACGTCAACGACGAATCCGGCCTCACTCGTCCTCCCGATGAGTTTAAACTCGATAAATCCGGCTACTTCAGCTCCGCCTCCAGTTTTGCCGCGATGAGCATTGACAGCCCAGACTCTCTGTCTCTCAACTATCTGGCCGTCAATCTGTTCCAGGACCTGATCGGTTTCCATCTGGCGGATTCCGATCCCGCGGCTCGCATGGAAGCCAATCTGGACAGGCTGAGCTTCGTATATCGTAAATCTTCTCTGGCAGACAAGGCCTCGCTCTATGAAAAGGCTCTGCGCCTGCTCTTGCAAGATTATTCCGCCAATCCTGCCAGCGCTCTGGCATCGTATCGGCTGGCTTTGTTGTATCAAAGTCTGGCCGCTTCTTTCAAGACCGAGCTGTCTGAGGAGCATCGCTGGGACCTCAAAACGGCCGCGGAGATCTGTCAGGATGCGATGAAACGCTTCCCGTCCAGCTATGGGGCCAGAGCATGCCGCGCGCTGTATAACACCCTCAACAGCAGGGAGTTGAGCATCAGCGGGGAAGATCTGGTGATCCCCAATACTCCCGTCAAAGTGCTGGTCAGCTATAAAAACATCTCGAGGCTGGAGATCAGGATCTACCGCATTCCTTATAAAGACATTCAAGACAGATACACCAGCGAGATCTGGGATTGGCAAAATGACAAGAAAACAAAGCTTTACAGCCAGCTCAGAAAGAAAGCTGTGTGGAAACAGAGCTTTGATCTGCTGGACGAAGGTGATTACCGTACCCACAGATATGAGCTTGCTCTGGCAAAGCTGCCGGCTGGACACTATATCATGATCGCGGCGGACGGAGACCTGGATAGAATCGAAGGTAAAGTGCTGGGTTTCAGCCTCTTTAGTTGCACATCGATCAGCAACATCACTCCCCACTCCGAGAACAATACCATCCATCTTGCCAATCGGGACAGCGGCTGGCCGATCTCTGGGGCTCAGGTGAGAGTTTATGGGGATGATAACAATAACCGCCAAAGCGTTCTCGCCTGGAGCGGCTCCAGCGACGTCGATGGAATGGTTCGCGTGGAGGGTGATAGAGGGCTGTGGAACAAGAAGATGGAGATCAGCACAGGGGCGGACACGCTGCAGATCTGGTCTTATTCCAGCTCCAATCCCGAAAATTCCGCCAGGCTGTCTGGCCAGTGTCTGCTGTTCACAGACCGCGCCATTTACCGTCCCGGCCAGACTATCCATGTGAAGGGTGTAGTCTATTACACCGATGGCGAAAAGCGTACCGCGCTGGCACCTCAAAGCGATGTAACGCTTAGCTTTAAAGATGTAAACTATCAGCAGATCGACTCTCAGAAGCTCAAGGCCAACGAATACGGCTGCTTTGCCACCAGCTTCATCGCGCCCACGGGAGTATTGACTGGAAATATGAGCATCCAGGCTTTTTTCACCATCAAGACCAACCGTGATGAAACAGGAATTGAGGGTCTTGGCGGCAGCAGCAGTACCAGCATCAGCGTTGAACAATACAAGCGTCCCCGCTTTGAAGTCAAGCTGGACCAGCCCACTCAGACCTACGCTCTCAACCAGAGCGTGGATCTCAAAGGCAAGGCCGTAGCCTATTCCGGAGTGCCGATCGACAATTCCGCTTACAGCTACAGGATCTATCGTCAGGCGCAGTTTCCCTATTGGTATTGGTGGTGGGGCCCCAGGCCTTCCAGCCCTGAAAAGGAAGTTGCCAGCGGGACGGGCAGCACGGACGCGATGGGTGAGTTTAGCCTTTCCTTCATCGCTTCGGCGGACGCGGAAGCCCTGCCGGCCTACAATCCCTATTTCACCTACAGGATCACGGTGGACGTCACAGACCTCAACGGCGAGACCCGCAGCGGTGCTTTGAGCCTCAACGTTGGAATGAATGAACTGATTCTGGGGGTAGAACTTGCGGCGCAGATTGATATCCAGGCGGATGGCCTCAAGCTCCCTATCCAGACCAGTAATCTCAACGGAGCACCGATTGCCGCCAAGGGGAAGCTGACGGTCTCAAGGCTTCAAGCCCCGGACCACATTCAAAAAAGCCGGCTCTGGAGCGCTCCCGACCGCAACTATCTGAGCCGGGAGGATTTTGTGAAGGCCTTCCCCAATGATCCCTACTTTACAGAAGACCGCATCAACACCTGGCCGGTGCTGGAAAAAGTGTGGACCTCAGACTTTAGCACCCC
>JAGOIY010000071.1 GCA_017995405.1 Candidatus Cloacimonadota bacterium | reverse complement strand
CTTCAGCCGGTCGTAGTGCCGGCTTTAGCCGGTACCACGCAAGACAGACTATTAAGCGTTATACCGATGCCGTATAAGCAGATAGGGATTTATCACGCACCGACTAAAGTCAGTGCTACGACCGGCTAAAGCCAGTGATACGGTTCTGTGAAACAGCCTCTTGAGACCAGGCACATGATTTTAAGGCCATTCCCCGATACTGCCACGTGATCACAATCATCTGATACGGAGAGGATTACAGGAACATCCCCCAAAAAAAGGCCCAGCCCGGATATAGCTCCGGGCCGGGGAATTGTCTTCTTTATGAATGTCTATATGCTGTTAATTAACCGCCGCTACCTTGAAGAACTCCATGTTCCCAGGGGTGGTGACGATCCATTCGGTATCGGCTGTCTGAGTGATGAGGCTATAGCCCAATATGGGGTCTACACTGCCATACACCTTGTAGGTTGAGGCGTTAGGCACAGCTGGCCACCAGACTCTCACGCTATTGTCCAGCCGCTCAATGCTCACATTGGGTACTTCCAGTTCTCCCATGGGATCGGCCATAGTGCTGAAACGCCAGATCATAAACTCGTCCGAATCTGGATCGGGAGAATCCAGCTCCTCGTTTACCGGCAGGACAGCCCAATACCAGGAAGCCTCATAGCCCAGACTAAATCCATCATCTGCAACGGCTTGAGAGAGGTCGAAGCTGGTGTGGAAGTTTACGTGAAAAGCCACATCAGATCTCTTGCCATTCTCGCGGAGGCAGGAATAACAGTGAGGCTTTTCATTGCCGGCAGCGAATCAGTAAAATCAACGAAGTTCAGATGGCAGGACAGGCTTCTTCCCGCTCCAGGAAACTACGTTCAAGCAACCTGAGCCAGCGTCCGTTGCCTGTCCGGACGCGCTTCGTTTTTTTTTATTGCCACAAATCAAAGCCTTAGGAATTGTGGCTTTCAAACAAAATCTGAATAAGGAGGTCGCCATGATCCAGTATTTTAAGATAGCGGAAGGGCGTTTTGTGCCAGCCGTTACTCACCACGAGGCCTTTTGGATACATTTGGACAGTCCCAACGGCGATGAGATCAAGACCCTGATCGAGCGTTATGACCTCCCTGAGGATTTTATCACCGATCTGCAGGACTCGGATGAAAACAGCCGGGTGGAGTATGAGGACGGCGCCACCCTGATCATCATCCGCGTGCCCATCTATTACAGGCACCGCAGCGCCAGCCTGTCTTTCATGACAGCCCCCCTGGGCATTATTGCCGTGCAGGACAAGCTGATCACCGTGTCTTTTTACGACAGCGAGATCCTCACTCAGTATCTGGAAGCCAAGCACCGTCCCTTCCTCATTACCCAGCAGAGCTTCTTGCTCCAGATCAACCTCCGCGCCGCCATCTATTATCTCAAGTTTCTCAAAGAGATCAACCGCCGCACCAACAACATCGAAAACGAACTCCATCAGTCTATGCGCAACAAGGAACTTATCCGGCTGCTGCGCATGGAAAAATCCCTGGTCTATTTCTCGACTTCCCTGCGCAGCAACGAGATCATTCTGGAACGCCTGCAGCGCAGCCGCTGGTTGAACCAGGACCCCGAAGCCGAGGATATGATCGAGGACGTGATCATCGAAAACAAACAGGCCATCGAGATGGCCAACATCCATTCCAGCATCCTGAGCGGTATGATGGATGCCTTTGCCAGCATTATTTCCAACAACCTCAACGTGGTGATGAAGTTCCTCACCTCGATCACGATCATCATTTCCCTGCCCACTCTGATCGCCAGCATCTATGGCATGAACGTGCATCTGCCCTTTCAGGAAAACGCTTACGCCTTTGCCATCGTGATGGGGATCAGCGTGTTGGTTTCGATCAGCCTGGTGCTGATCTTTATCAGAAAAAAGTATTTTTAGGAGACAGCATTGTACAGACTTAGCGTAAGTGACAGCTTCAGTGCCGCCCACCGGCTCTGTGGATACCAGGGTGCCTGCCGTAATCTGCACGGCCACAACTGGAAAGTGAAGGTCTGCCTCGCTACCGATCAGCTCGACGAGATCGGGATGGCCCTGGATTTTGGGGTGATAAAGCAGTTCCTGGCCTCCATCCTGGATGAGCTTGACCACGCCTATCTAAATGAGCTGCCTGCCTTTACACAGCACAACCCCACCTCCGAAAACCTCGCCAGATACGTCTTTGAACGCTTCGAGCGCGAGCTGGCCGGAAAACCCGTGCGGGTGGAAAGCGTGGAGATTCAGGAATCCGAGCGCAGCGCCGTGGTGTATTCTCATGTTTAGGCTGGTGCAAAGCTACTTTGTCAAGAGCGCCGTGGAACCGGTGGACTATCCCGCCAGCGCTTTTGCCGAATTTGCCTTCGCGGGCCGCAGCAACGTGGGTAAATCCACCCTCATCAACCTGATCACTGGCGTCCACGGTCTCGCCAAGACCTCCTCCACCCCAGGCAAGACGAGGCTGCTCAATTTCTTTCTGGTCCGCTGGAAAGACGAAGAAACAGATTCGGAAGGCAAGCTGCAACTCACCGATCTGCCCGGTTATGGCTTTGCCGAAGTGGGACAGGCCGAACAAGAGAAGTGGCGCAAGATGATCAACCGTTATTTTGAAGTGCGGGAACAGCTTAAGGCGATCATTGTGCTGGTGGACATCCGTCACCCCGCCGATGACAAAGATATCCTGATGCTGGAACTGCTGCGTCTGAGAGGGATTGACCACTGCGTGGTGGCTACCAAAGCGGATAAGATCCCCAAGACCAAAATCCCCAAGACCCTGCAGCTGCTGGCTAAAGGACTGGGGCTCAAAACGGAGCCGATCTTCCCCGTCTCCGCGTTGAAGAAAACCGGTATGGAACAGGTCTATGGCTGGATGCGGGGCCGCCTGATCTAAGGAACGTTGTGACAGCGGATTACGACGTCCTGGTAGTGGGTGCCGGCCATGCCGGAATCGAGGCCGCTTTAGCCTCAGCCCGCAGAGGTGCCAGGACCGCCATCTTTGTGATCAAGCTGGAAAGCGTGGGCCGCATGAGCTGCAATCCCAGCATGGGTGGACCCGCCAAAGGTCATCTGGCCAGAGAGATAGACGCTCTGGGCGGAGAGCTTGGCTATAGCGCGGACCGCAGCGGCATTCACTTTCGGATGCTCAACCGTAAGAAAGGCCCAGCCGTCTGGGCGCCCCGGGCCCAAAACGATCGCAGACTCTATAGTGAGTTGATGCTCAGAGCTTTGGAAGAGCAGGACGGCCTCGACATCATCGAATCCACCGTGTGCGAAATCATGGTAAAGGATAGCGCGGTCACCGGGCTGCGCACCTCCATCGGACTGGAATATCACGCTCCGGCGGTGATCTTGGCCACCGGGACCTTTCTGAGGGGCAGCATCCATGTGGGGACCAGTATTTCAGAGGGTGGCCGCAGCGGTGAGCCGGCTGCCAATGAGCTCAGTAACTCATTGGAAAAACTCGGATTTAACCTTATCCGCTTCAAGACCGGCACTCCTCCCCGAGTGGACCTCAGGACCCTGGACTACAGCGTTTTGGAAGAGCAACCCGGCGATCCCGATCCCAGCGGTTTTTCATATTACCGCGATGTGGTACTAAAAAACCAGGTCTCCTGTTTTCTTACCAGAACGACTCCCGAGACCCACAATATCATCAGCGCCAACCTGCAGCTTTCAGCCCTCTATGGAGGGATCATCAAGGGTATCGGGCCTCGCTATTGCCCTTCCATCGAAGATAAGATCGTCAAGTTCCCCCAGCGCGACAGCCATCAGATCTTCATCGAACCGGAAGGTCTCAACACCTGGGAAGGCTATGTAAACGGCATTTCCACCTCCCTGCCGCCAGAAATCCAGGCCCGGATCGTGCGCAGCATTCCAGGCCTCGAGCAGGCCAGAATCATGCGCTACGCCTATGCCATCGAGTATGACTGCGTGCCGGCCGATGAGATCGACGCTTCCCTGAAGAGCAAACGCATTAAGGGCTTATACCTGGCCGGACAGATCAACGGCACCTCGGGTTATGAGGAAGCGGCGGCTCAGGGAATGCTGGCCGGGATCAACTCGACTTTATGGCTGGAGGGCCGGGATTCCCTCATCCTTGGAAGAGATCAGGCGTACATGGGGGTGTTGGTGGACGACCTCGTAACCCGCGGCACCAACGAGCCTTACAGGATGTTTACCTCCCGGGCAGAGTATCGTTTGTTGCTCAGGCAGGACAATGCCGACGAGCGTCTGATGAGAATCGGCCACGAGCTAGGCCTGGTCTCTGAAATCCGCTGGCAGCGCTTTCTGGAGATGCTGCGCATCAAGGAGAGGGAACTGGAGCGCCTCAAGACCGAAAAGAGCCTGTTCTGCCGTTCCGTCCTCAGGGCTGACACCGATCTATCCGTCGATCCGGAAAGCCAGATGACGGAACTGCCCAAAGAGCCCACCCGGTTCGCCATCCTGCTCAAGCGACCGGAGATAGCCTTTGAAGACCTCCGCCGCTTTGGCTATCAACCCTCCGCGGAACTGACTTCCGACATCGCCGGCCGCATTGAGCTGGAGATCAAGTATGAGGGCTATCTGGACCGGGCCAGCGCTGAATTGGAGCGTTTCAACAGCTCCGAACACATCAGCCTGCCGGAAAACCTGGATTACCACGCCATCCACAGTGTGGCCTGGGAAGCGCGTGAAAAGCTGGCCAGGATCAGGCCCCGCAGCATTGGCCAGGCGATGCGAATCCCTGGAGTAAATTACAGCGACGCGGCCGCCCTGTTGATCTGGCTGCGAAAACATCATATCCACAAAGAATCTGGCGAGCGGGAGCTGGCCAGCCCCAAGGAGAGTATGTGAAGAAAACGATAATATTGCTGTGTGTAGTCCTGCTGATTGGCGCGTGCAGCTCTCATAAAGCTAAAAAGCCCCTTCCGGCCTCACCTCCCGAAACGGAATATCTGGGCTTCAACGCGCCAGCCTGGCTGTGGCAGATTCCTTCCGGAAGCTACGCGGTGGGGTTTGGCTTTACCGATACTTTCTATTCCAACCGGGCGGATTCTCTGGCCCGCGAATTTGCCGCCGTCTCGCTCTCCCGAAATCACAGCGCTTTTGTGGTTGATAAACAGGCCGTTTACAACTGGGCCAGCGCCAGCCAGTCAGATTGGAGCTCCGCGGGGATCAAAGTAGTGGTGAGCGCTGATATGGACTATCTTAAACGGGCCAACCGCACTCTGAAAGTGATCGACGCCGTGGACTTGCAGGGATACCGGATCGGGCTGTTTGGCTTCATCGACGGCAGCGTGGACAACAGCACCAAACCCATGAGAATCGAAGAATTGCCACCCTGGTGTGTGGATGAATCCACCGAGCTGAAAGGCAGCACCGTGATTTGTGTGGCTTCAGCGGTGGCAGCCAGTCTTCCGGACGCCTGGAATCTGGCCCAGGAAAAGGCCCTCAGCCTGATCGGCAAATACCGCATCCAGAAAGTGCGGGCCCTCTTTGACAGCACCGACGACATCGGTCAGCGCCGTCTGGCCGTCGAGACCGTTACCAAAAACTATAAAGCCTATCTGGACAAGAGCTTCATCGTGCCTCAGCGCAAGGAGAAGCTCATCAGCTACCGCGTCTATATTCAGTTGAAGAGCTCGGACGTCCAATGAAAGCCGTCGCGATCATTCCAGCCCGGATCGGCAGCAGTCGCTTTCCCCGCAAGCCCTTATCGACGCTGGGCGGCAAACTGGTGATCAATCGCGTCTGGGAATCCGTGCAGGCCAGTGGCCTCTTTGAGCAGGTGATCGTGGCCACGGACAGCGAAGAGATCCTGAACGCCGTGATTGTGGCGGGAGGACGAGCTCAGATGACCCGGCCGGACCATCCATCGGGAAGCGATCGCGTGGCGGAAGTGGCTCAGGGACTGGATGTTGATATCATCATCAACGTCCAGGGAGACGAACCTTTTATCGATGGCGAAGCCCTCAGGAACCTGTTGAACTGCTTCGATGACCCCGCCGTGGAGATGGCCTCTCTGATGACGCCCTGCCTGGATCCTCTCGTATTGAGAGACCCCAACATCGTGAAGGTGATCACCGACCTCAGAGGAAACGCGCTCTACTTTTCCCGCTCCCCCATCCCCTACGACCGGGATGGAACTTCAGATTACAAGACCATGCGGCACATAGGAGTATATGCCTGGCGCAAGCGGACTCTGCTGCGCTTTGTGGAACTGAGCCCCAGCCCCCTGGAACATTGCGAGAAGCTGGAACAGCTCAGGGCCCTGGAAAACGCTATTCCCATCCGCATGGTGGAAACAGCTTATCAAGGAGTGGGAATAGACACTCCGGGCGATCTGATCAACGCCGAACGCCTGCTCTCCCAAGCTTGATCGAGATAACAGGAGGCCAGCCCATGAAACGCTTCGTCATTCTCTGCTACCTGCTCCTGATGGCATGGTCCATCCGGGCAGTCCCTGTGAGGATTTTCCACACCAACGACACCCACGGGGCCTATGAGCCCAGAAACTACCGCACCCCGGAAGGTAACCTCGCGCTGGGCGGCTATCTGAGCCTCTGGGAACACCTTGACTCCCTGAGAGCCGAAGCGCCCCGCAGCATTTATCTGGATGCAGGAGACCAGCAAACCGGCACCGCCTTTGCCGCGATGCCTTATGCCGGAGCCGTGGGTGGGGCCGTGATCCAGGTTTTCAATCGTCTGGGCCTGGATGCCAGCACCTACGGTAATCACGAGTTTGACCACAGCCCCGCAAATCTGGCCCGCTTGCGTTCTCTGGCCCGCTATCCATTCGTGAGCAGCAATCTGTTTGACACCACCAGTTCCCAGCCTCTGGGTAACAAGCCATGGCACGTCATCACCAGAGACTCACTGAGAATCGGCATCCTGGGGCTCACCTTGGTGGAACTGCCCGAAAAGGTGAAGATCGACAACGTGAGCGGCCTCAGGATTCTGCCATACAAAGAGGCAATCGGGATGTTTTTGGAGGACCTGGACCGCCAGACGGACCTGATTGTGGTCCTCAGCCACAACGGCTTCGAGGCAGACAGCCTGCTGGCTACCCAGCTGGACAACCGGGTTGATCTCATTATCGGAGGTCACAGTCACAGCTATATAGAGAGCCCCACGCGGGTGAACGGTATCTATATCCTGCAGGCGGGCAGTTATTTAAGCCATCTTGGCCTGGTTGATCTGGAAGTGGAAAACGATCGCGTCACAGCATTCGACAGCCGTCTGATCCAGCTTCGGCAGGTCCCAATCTCCAGGGCCAATCCCCTCGCGCTTTTCGTGAGGCAGATGTCAGATCGCATTGAAGCCCAGCTGGGCCAGGTGATTGCATCCCTTCCGGAAGACTGGGTACCGGACAAGTTTTCTTCCACAGCCCTTTCGCGCTGGATGGCAAATTCCCTGAAGGCCCAATATCAGGAAATCTATCAGCCCGATCTGGCCATCGTCAACAACGGCGGCTTTCGAAAGCTCATTTCCGCCGGACCTGTCACTCTGAGGGATATGCATGAAATGCTGCCCTTCAACAATACCGTTACCGTCTTTTCATGCTATGGAAGGGATATCCTCAGTTGGGACGCGCTCAACGCTCAGATCGCGCTGGCCAAACCTTACGACATCTGCCAGAGCACCGCTCCCGGCTGGGCTGCCACTATGCACAAGGATCCCAACCGCCCCGGTGAAACGGACTGGGATGGCTATACCGACCGCTTTTTTGACCTGGGTGGCCAACGTCTCGATCCGGAAAAAGTCTATCGGGTGATTTCACATGACTATGTGGCGGGACAGTGGGATAAATATCTGGGGTTTAAACCATTCGACGTCTACGACACCGGCGAGCTCTTTCTGGACGCGATGGTGAGAGAAGTGATTAAGCAGTATGGGATTAAACCATAAGCTTTACCTGCTCGGGAAGTCAGTAGCCGGCCATGATCTCTGGCGCTGGACAGCACTCGTCCTCAAAACGGCTATCATCACGATTGTATCATACCACGCAGAGGAGTTTGACTAATGCAGTGGCACGAACTATTTCCCAAGGATAAACCACCGTCAGACGATGATATCAACCGCTTTCTGGGCGATCGGACCGCCAGGCTTTGGGGTGATCTGATTGATGCCTGTCAGCAGCGGTGGAAAGCCAAATCCAGGCTCACATACAGCATCTGTTCCGGCAAACCGGGCTGGAATCTCAAGCTGCAAAAGAGCGGCAAGACTCTGGGTACGCTCTATCCCGAGCGAGGAGCGTTTTCGGTGTTTGTGGTGATCCCCTCTGGATACGAACCCAAAATGCGGGAACTGCTTCCAGATTTGAGCGCGGAGCTGGCAGAGCTCTACAACTCCGCTGGCGACTACATGAAAGTGGGCAAGTGGATGATGTTCAGGATCGCCAGCCGCGAGACCATGCTGGACTATCTGAAAATCCTGGCTATCAAGATGGGTCCCTGAGGCCCACACCTCCCCTACAGCATACAATAAACCTATAAGGAGCAATATAATGGAAGAGAAACTTATCACCTTCATCAGGCATGAATTTCTGGAAGATCCGGATATGGAACTGGACGCCAACACCAAGCTGATCTCCAGCGGATTGGTGGATTCCTTCTCGCTGGTTTCACTGCAAGCCTATATCAAAAAAAGAGTTTGGCAAGATGATCCCAGCTCCCCGGATTACCGCTGAGAGCTTTGATACCGTAGCCCAAATGGTGAAGATCATCGAGCAATTCTAACAGCAGTCAAACCGACCGATGTTCACTACCCTGACGCTCATTCTGGTGCTGGGAATCACCGCGGCTGTCTATTGGCTGATCCGCTCCCAGCACTGGAGAGTGATCTGGCTCAGCCTGGCCAGCCTGCTGTGGATCTGGTACTGGCAAAAAGAAGCGCTGCACGCGGTGCTGGCTCTCACGCTGGTCACCTGGCTGGCTGGATTGTGGCTGGAGCGGGGTTCCCGAAAGCTCAGGGCTTACAGATTGGGAGTCCTGTTCCTGGTGCTGGCCCTGATCGCTTGGAAGTATCTGGGCCTGATCAGTGGCACCCTGAAGTCTGTTTACAGCGGTTTCCCGGATTTTGGCGCCAAGCTTGTCGTTCCCCTTGGGATTTCATATCTGGTCTTTAAATATATAAGTTATCTTACGGACATTTACTGGAGCCTGATCAAGAGCGCCAAACCGCTGGAATTGCTTTGTTTCGGTTCTCTGTTCACCATCTTCAGCGCGGGACCTATGGAGCGCTTTGCCGCTTTGGGAAGCAGCTCAGACGAGAACCTCTAAGACCAGACTTCAAGTTGCTTGAGGCAGGGTTGATCAGAATATGCGAGGGCTTGTTTTTAAAAGTTGTATTGGCAGATTGGCTGGCATACCTGATAAAACCGCTGTGGGAAAGCCCGTCCGCTTATGGCCTGCAGATGAGGGTGCTGGCCTTATTTGGTTATAGCTTGAGAATTTACTTCGATTTTGCCGGCTATTCCAGCATCGCCATTGGGGCATCGCTGCTGTTTGACCTCAAGGTCAGTGAGAATTTCAACAGCCCTTATCTGAGCGCGAACATCACTGATTTCTGGAAGCGTTGGCACATCTCGCTTTCTGAGTGGATCAGGGATTATCTCTTTTTTCCGTTGTCGCAGGGACAGTCACGGCGTTTTTGGCTGCAGTGGATGGTGCCAGTTCTGGCGATGCTGATTTGTGGTCTCTGGCATGGTGCCGCCTGGAATTTTGCGCTGTGGGGCCTCTGGCACGGTGTCGGGATAGCCGTCTATCAGATGTTGCAGCGCTGGCGCAAGCATCGTAAACTGGTAACCCCCGGGCAAGTACACTGGCTGCGAAACCTCATGGGCATGACGATCACTTTCAGTTTCGTGACCCTGGGCTGGCTGGCCTTTCATCTGGATGGCCTGGAGCTGGCGCTCCAACTCCTGTCTCCGCTTACCTTGTTGTATATCCCAGCTATGGCCCTGATCCTGATTTTGTTGCTTGGGGGTTTCAGGCGCATCAGTGATTTTGCTCTGAGCTCCAGATGGCGAGCTATCTACGCTCTTACTCTCAGCCTCATGTTCTATTGTGGAATGGAGACGGG
>JAGOIY010000070.1 GCA_017995405.1 Candidatus Cloacimonadota bacterium | reverse complement strand
ACTGGTGGAGACCGGCATCAATGTGGATGATATCGTGATCACCTGCGGAATTGGCTGCCATGGCAAAATCTTTGACTATCTCAATCTTAGCGGTATGTATTGTCTGCACGGACGCGCTTTGGCCACCGCTCAGGGCATCAAACTGGCCAATCCTGATCTCAAGGTCATTTGCTTTGGAGGGGATGGTGACAGTCTGGGTGAGGGCCTGGAGCACACTCTTTTCGCGGCAAAGCGCAACCTGGACGTCACTCTTATCCTGCACAACAACGGGACCTATGGACTCACGACGGGGCAGTTTTCTCCCCTTTCCCAAAGGGGTTATCAGGGCCTTTCAACTCCCAAAGGCAGCATAGAAACGCCCTTCAGGCCCATTCCGCTGCTCCTGGAAGCGGGTGCAACCTTTCTGGCCAGAGCCTATAGCGCCCGTCCGGAACAGCTCTGTGCCACGATCGTCAACGCCGTTTTGCACAAGGGCTTCTCCTTTGTGGAGGTGCTGCAGCCCTGCGTGAGTTACAATAACAGCTACCAGCATTACAACCGCATTGTCAAAGAACTGGAAACAATTCCGGGGAAACCGGACCAAGCCTTAAAACTGGCAACGGATCCGGACTCGGTCTTCCTGGGTGTTTTCTATCAGGAGCATAAGCCGGTTTTTCATGAAGAGCTGTATCAAAACCGCAACCCCTTCAGAGACCGGATTCCAGCTTCCCAAAGGACCCTGCCGTGAAAAAACCTGTCCAATTCAGGCGACATATCTGGCAGCTTGTGTTTCTGGGGGCGTCCTTAACCTGGCTGGGGGCCACGCTCTTCACACAACGCGTAAATATCCACCAGGCTTGCCCTTACGCAGTAGTGTGTTTTGGTGCCATGGACGCTGGGATCATCAATACGGCCAGCACCGTTGCCGTCTGGGCTGTGATCGTGGGTTTGCTGATCGTGCTTTCCACAATGTGGTTAGGCCGTCGATTCTGTGCCTGGATATGCCCTTTGGGATCAGTGCAGGAAGGCTTGTTCTCGCTGCGGTCAAAATCTTATAAAATCAAACGTAAGTTGCCTTTTTGGTACGACCGGAAGTTCGCGTTGATCAAATACTTCCTGTTGGGCCTGACCACTTTTCTGGCGGCCATGACTTTGAGCTGGCGCTATATGCGCCTGTGTCCCTTTGTGACTCTTGCGCGCTTACCAGGATTGGTCTGGCAGGGAGCTATCGTATTGTTAATAATACTGGTAAGCTCCTTTCTGGTGGAAAGGTGGTGGTGCAGGTTCCTTTGCCCCTACGCGGCCTTGATGAATTTAGCACAGAAACTGGGCCAGTTCATGGGAATCAACCGCTCAAAGATGAAACGCAATCTGGAGCGCTGTAACGACTGCGGAGTCTGCGTGTTATACTGTCCCATGAATCTGAATCTGGCAGAGTCCGAATATGTGCAGTCCGAGAATTGCATCCACTGCGGCTTGTGCGCGGAAGTGTGTCCCAAACCTGGTACTTACAGCGAGGAGAGTGAATGAAACAGGCCTTCAGAATCATGTTTATAGTGTTGTTACTGAGTGTGATTAGCCTCCAGATCGTCATTCTGCTGTCTTCCCGGCAAGGAACAAGGACAGTGCAGATATGCCCAACCGGAGCAATCAGTATGCAGGGTTCCAAAGCCGTGATCAACAGCGAGAAATGCATCGGTTGCCAGCGTTGTGTGCTTGGTATTCCGGTCAGATTTCCCCAGGTTTGGAACCAGGTCCCCCAAGAATCAGTTTCGCAGCCGCAACGCGATTCCATCTCATCCGCTCCGCTTCCAGCTCCTCCACCCAAACAGGCAGATGCTGTCAAACCCAAAGATGCTGCCAGGTCAAATCAACCCCAGGCGATCAAGCCCTCTGAAGATAAAGAGACCTACCAGGTGAATTCTGCTGCATGTATTGGATGCCAGCTCTGCGTGTCGGCCTGTCCCACCCAGGCGATCAGCATGGTAAACGGCAAGGCGGTTATCGATAAGGAAAAGTGCATCAATTGCGGCATCTGCGTCAATGGCGACAACAACGAGTTTCAGGGATGTCCGGAGGGAGCGATCAAGGCCCCCTGATCATCTTAGGGTATCCGCTCTCTTACAGGAAATTGCTATTGACCAAAAGCATGGCTTTGATATTGTAGCTTTTTAAGGACTTCACACGTCTGTTTATGTTTATTTAATAAGCAGATATGTCATGATATGAACAATCACAATAATATAGAATATGGAGGAACCCATGAGAAAGACCGTGGTGGTGAGTGCCAAACGTACCGCGATCGGTAATTTCGGCGGTGTGTTCAAAGACATTTCCGCAGTCAAATTGGGAGTGAACGTCGCCAAGGCGATTTTCCAGGAAACCGGCGTCAAACCGGAACTGATTGAAGAAGTCATAGTTGGCAACGTTTGTGGAGCCGGCTATGGCCAAAATCCAGCCCGGCAGATTGCCATTCACAGTGGAATTCCGGAACACGTACCTGCCTATACAGTTAACAAGGTATGTGGCTCTGGCATGAAAGCGGTGGCCCTGGCCGCCATGATGATTGGGGCCGGAGAAGCCGATATCATTCTGGCCGGCGGCGCTGAAAACATGAGCCAGATCCCCTACGCCTCCATGGATGCCCGTTGGGGTGGTCGCATGGGTAACAAAGAACTGGTTGACCTCATGATCAGAGACGGCTTGAGCGACATATTCAACGACTACCATATGGGCATCACTGCTGAGAATCTGGCTGCCAAGTATCAGATCAGCAGAGAAGAACAAGACGCTTTCGCGGCCTCCAGTCAGAACAAAACTGAGACCGCAATGAACACCGGAAGATTCCAGGACGAGATCGTTCCCATCGTGATCCCTCAGAAAAAAGGAGACCCGCTGGTGATCGACAGGGATGAAATGCCCAGGCCGGGAGTGACGGCTGCCAGTCTTGGCAAGCTGCGTCCCGCTTTTAAAGCTGACGGCAGTGTAACTGCAGCCAATTCTTCCGGGATCAATGACGGTGCCGCTTTGCTGTTGTTGATGAGCGATGAAAAAGCCAGAGAACTGGGTCTGCCGATTCTGGCCACTCTGGTAGATGGAGCTTCGGCTGGAGTGGATCCCTCTCTGATGGGTTTCGGGCCCGTTCCTGCTGTCGCCAAAGCTCTGCGCAAAGCAGGCTGGGAACTCAAAGATATCCAGCTGGCTGAACTCAATGAGGCCTTCGCCGCTCAGTCGCTGGCTGTGATGAAAGGACTGGAGATGGAGGGAGTGGGAAAACTCGATCCCGCCATCGTAAACGTAAACGGTGGAGCTATCGCGCTGGGTCATCCGATTGGGGCTAGCGGCGCGAGGATAATCGTGACCCTCTTGCACGAAATGAAGAAGCGCCAAGTCCATAAGGGTCTGGCGTCTTTATGCATAGGCGGCGGAATGGGAATCGCCACCCTTTGGGAAATGTGAGGTAATGATGGCAGACAAACTGAAACTCGATAAGAGCATGGCACTTTTTGCCGAAGCTCAAACTCTCGTCCCTGGTGGTGTGGCCGGCATCCGCAGGCCCTACAACTTTGTGGTGGGAGAATATCCCATCTTTTTTGAAGAGGGCAAAGGCGGTAGAATCACTGATGTGGACGGCAACGAATACATCGATTACCTCTGCGCCTATGGACCTATCAGCATCGGTTATCGGGAAGACGAGATCGATGACGCGGTGATTGAGCAGATCAAAAACAAGGGATTCTGTTTCTCTCTGACCCAGGCGATTCAAAACAAGCTGGTCCGCAAACTTCGTGAAGTGATCCCTTGTTGCGAAATGGCCGCGATCGTCAAGACTGGCTCGGATGCCACCACTATCGCCATCAGAACCGCCAGAGCCTATACAGGCAGAGTGAAAATCGCCCGCTGCGGTTATCACGGCTGGCATGACTGGTGTGTGGAAGTGAAAGGCGGGATCCCGGAAAAACTTTATGAAGACACCCTGGAATTTCATTACAACGACCTGGACCAGGTGGAATCCATCTGTAAGCAACACGGCGACGATCTGGCAGCGATCATTGTCACTCCCGTTGGCCATCCTCTGGCTGCGGAAGTGGAAATGCCCAAACCCGGTTATCTGGAAGGGCTTAGAGCTCTGGCCGACAAGTATGGCTGCGTGCTGATCTTTGATGAGATTCGTAGCGGTTTTCGGGTGTCTTTAGGAGGCGCTCAGGCCTACTTTGGCGTCACGCCAGACCTCGCGACTTTCGGCAAAGCTATGGCCAACGGATATGCCATTGCCGCTTTGGTGGGGAAGAGCGAGATCATGAACGTGATGGCAGACAAAGTGTTCCTGTCTTCCACCTTCTTCCCAAACAGCGACGCTCAGGTAGCCGCGCTGAAAACCATTGAGATCCTGGAGCGCGACAAGGTCACCGATGTCATTGCTGCCAAAGGATATAAGTTCGCTGCAGAAGTAGAGGCGGTGGTAAAGGAATCTGGCATTCCGGCCCGTTTTAGCGGAGCTCCCTGGATGCCTTTTATCACTTTCTCCAAGGACCAGAACGGTCTGTATAAGAAACTCAGGAACGAGTTCTATACCCAGTTGATCAGGCGGGGGGTATTTTTGCAGCCTTACCACCATGGCTATATCTGCTATCGCCACACAGATGAAGATCTGGCTTATACGGTGGGAGCGATCAAGGCCTCGCTGGCAGATTTGAAGTCACTCTGTTAACAGGTTGAAGAAGTGGCAAAATATATCTTCGTGATGGGCGGTGTCCTTTCCTCGCTGGGAAAGGGCATCGCCACCGCCACAATAGGTCTGTTGCTCAAAGAGATGGGCTACCGGGTCTCGCTGCAGAAGTTTGACCCCTATCTGAATGTCGATCCCGGCACCATGAGTCCCTTTCAACACGGCGAAGTGTTTGTCACCGACGATGGCGCCGAGACAGATCTGGACCTTGGTCACTACGAGCGTTTTGTGGATGTCGCGCTTACCAGAGACTCAAGCTGTTCTGCCGGTCAGGTATATGAGACGGTGCTGCTCAACGAGCGGAAGGGCGTCTATCTTGGCAAGACCGTTCAGGTGATTCCGCATGTGAGCAACGAGATCAAGCGGCGTATCCTGAAGCAGAACGATAACTTCGATGTAATCATCACTGAAATTGGTGGAACGGTGGGAGATATAGAAAGCCTGCCATTCCTGGAATCGGTTCGTCAGCTCCGCTTGGAACTGGGGACTCGAAACTGCCTCTGTGTTTTACTCACCTATGTCCCCTATATCAAGACCGCTGGAGAGCTCAAGACCAAACCATCTCAGCACAGCGCTTACAAGCTGCGCGAAATCGGTATCCAGCCAGATATCCTGCTCTGCCGCAGCGAGAAGCAGTTTGATGATGAAATCTACAGCAAGATCGCTCTCTTTACCAATGTGCCCAAATCGAATGTTTTCAACGCGATCGACGTCAAGTGCGTGTATGAGGTACCGATCGTCTATCAGAAGGCTGGCTTACCCAAGATAGTATGTGACCACTTTGAACTTGAATACAGGGAGCCGAAACTGGATTCATGGGAGCGTTTTTTGAAGGCTTCGTATTCCAGCTCTCCCAAACTCACGATCGCGGTATGCGGCAAGTATGTGAAGCATCAGGATGCCTATAAAAGCGTGGAAGAGGCTTTGCTGCATGCCGCTGCTTATCATGGCCACAAACTGGCGATCAAGTGGGTGGATTCAGAACGGGAATTCTGTAATGAAGACCTGGACAAAGAACTGGATGGCGTACAAGGAATCCTGGTGCCGGGCGGATTTGGTGTCCGAGGAATCGAAGGCAAGATCTCGATCGCCCGCTACGCCAGGATCAAGAACATCCCCTATTTGGGTCTCTGCCTGGGCTTGCATGTGGCCGTGATCGAGTTTTCACGCAACGTCTGTGGCCTTAAGAATGCCAATAGCACTGAATTCGACGAATTGAACGAGTATCCAGTGGTCCATATGATGGAAGATCAACAGTATCAGGAGCTTGTGGGCGGGACGATGCGTCTGGGTGCCTATCCCTGTAAACTTGAGCCTGGCAGCCTTGTCCACAAAGCCTATGAGGCGGACCTGATCTTTGAGCGGCACCGTCACCGCTACGAAGTAAACAACCAATACCGGGATTTGCTTGGCAGCAAAGGACTCAAGATCACAGGCAGCTCGCCAGACAACCTCCTGGTAGAGATCATGGAACTGGAGACCAACGATTTTCACCTGGGAGTTCAGTTCCATCCAGAGTTCAAATCCAGACCGCAGCGTCCCCATCCGCTATTCAGGGATTTCGAGGCCGCCGCGATCAAATATGCCATCCGCAAGGGCCACTAGCAGTGAAGCTAATAATCATGCGGACAAAACATAAGGCTTTACGGTCTGAAATAATGCCCACGGTACGGCAGCCGCGGATTGATCTGCAGACTCCTTCATCCCCCAAGATTTGTCTTGACAAAAAAAGCCCCTGTTAAAAGTGTGCAACAACATTACAGATTGATTGAACAGCGCTGGGGGCGTAGTTCAGTTTGGTTAGAACGTCTGCCTGTCACGCAGAAGGCCGCGAGTTCGAGTCTCGTCGCTCCCGCCATTATAACGGACGCCATACCGGCGTCCTTTTCTCTTTTATAAAACTATGTTGATACACTTACAAACAATCCTTTTCCGGCTTTTCAACTCAGTGTTGGAGATCATTTTTTGGCTTGTGAAGCCCCTGTTGAGACTTGCTCTGAAGCGAATCGACTATGAGGATGCGCTTAAGGCAAGCGGAGTTTCTGTTCAGGGCGGTGTTATGATCCATGCGGCCTCGCTGGGAGAGGTAAACGCCGTCAGTTCGTTGATCAGAGAAATCAGCCATCATCTTGCGCCGGAGAGAATTTTGATTACCACCACTACGGTCGCGGGCCGGGATGCCGCTTCCAGATTGCATCCGGATATCCAGGTTCGCCTAAGTGTCCTGGATGTGGCGTCCTTGAGAAAGAAGCAGCTGGAGATTTTCTCGCCAGGATTGATTTGCATTGTAGAGACGGAGATTTGGCCAAACCTGCTTTATCTGGCCCGGCAACGCAAAATCCCAATTCTATTCCTGAATGCCAGATTAGGGCAGAAGTCCTTGCAACGGCTGAAGAAATGGAAGCCTTTGCTTCAGCGGGTCAGCGGTTCTGTGAAAGCAATTCTGGCCAAAAGCGAGGATGACGCCATCAGGTTTAAAGAGCTTTTTGCCGCCCCTGTCCAAGTGGCGGGAAATCTGAAATTTGCCCTCAAGCCGCCTGTCTTTGATCCCCTGGAAGTTAAGAGGGAATTGGGTTATACGGATGAGGACCTGATCATCTGCGTGGGGAGTTCCCGCCCGGGAGAAGAAAACCTGATCATGCGCGCCTTTTTTGAGCTTCGCAACCAACACCCCAATCTAAAACTGATCATAGCTCCCAGGCATATGCAAAGAGTGGAAGAAGTTAAGCGCTTCTGCGGCGCTACCGGATTCCATCTCTACAGCCAGTTGAATGGCACTCCCGCACCCGATCCGGTGTTAATAATCGACCAGCTGGGGTATCTGAACAAGGCTTACAGTGTCTGCGACATCGCAATCGTGGGAGGCTCACTATTTGATTTTGGTGGGCATAATCCGCTGGAACCAGCTTTCTACTCCAAAGCCATCCTGATCGGCCCCTACCATGATTCCTGTCGTGAATCCGTTCATGAACTCGCGAAAGCAGATGCCATCATGGTTACCGAACGTCAGCATCTTAACAAACGCCTGGCCACTTTGCTGGATGATCCCTCTGAAAGACACGCCATGGGAACAAGGGCAAAACAAGTGATCACCAGGTTTCAGGCCCCCATGGACGCTCATCTGAACGAGATACTCAAATGGATCAACTGACGCGCGAAGCGATGTATTGGACCCCCTTGGACGACGTTGCAGACGGCACTGTGAGATGTGACCTCTGCCCTCATCACTGCATCATCGAAGTGGGGAAGAGGGGACTCTGCCGATCAAGGTTTAACCGTGCGGGAAAGCTATATGCTCAAAACTATGGCCAGGCTATCTCGCTGAGCATCGATCCAATCGAGAAAAAACCCCTTTATCACTATTATCCGGGCTCTCAAATCCTTTCCACTGGACCAAACTCATGTAACTTAAGCTGCTTTTTCTGCCAGAATTACACTGTCAGCCAGCAGGAATGTCCCAGCACCTGGCTAAGTTTCGAGGCCCTCGAAGAATACTTCGAACGGCATCCCAAGCTTCCCAGGCGTTTGGCCATCACCTACACGGAGCCAATCACTTGGTATGAGTACATCATGGACCTCAGCGAGAGGCTTCCGGATCTCCGGATCGTTCTTATCACCAATGGATACATCGAAGCCGAGCCCCTAGAAGCTCTCCTGCCACGGATCGACGCCATGAATATTGATCTGAAATCGATCCGTGAGGATTTCTATCGCCAAGCTTGCAGTGGCAGCCTGGCCCCCGTTCTACACACGATCTCAAGGGCTGATCACGAGGGCGTGCACGTTGAAATCACCAATCTCCTCATCCCCGGCCTCAATGACTCTGAGGAAGACATCGTCCAGCTGGCAAAAACAATAGCCAGGATAAACTGGGAGATACCGTTACACTTTTCAGCCTATCATCCCGCCTACAAGTCTTCTATCCCGGCCACCAATCCGGAATCAGTTTTAAAGGCCCGAGATCTGGCCCTCCAGCATCTACGCTGGGTTTACGCGGGAAATATCGGGCCAGGAGAGTTTTGCGATACTTATTGTGATAAATGCCTTGAGCATTTGATCTCTCGTAAACCTGGCCACTCATGGTGTGATGTGGCTTTCGACGATTATCCGATCTGTCCCACCTGTCTGGAACCCATATGGGGTCGCTTTGAGGTTTAAATACAGCGTCAAGCAGCTCACAACCGCTGATCTGGTTTTGATTCTGGGTGTCGTGGCTGCTGCTGTTCTGAGCGCTATCTGGCTATGGAAGAGTGACTCGCAGAAAACAGTGTTTATCTACAAAAACGATCATCTCTGGGGAGAGTATCCCCTCGACAAAGACCAGCTGATAAGAATAGACTCTCACAACACTGTGGCCATCAGCAAGGGCCGGGTGGCTATGACCCACGCGGACTGTCCTGATAAGCGCTGTGTGAAACAGGGATTCAGTAAGACATTGCCCATTATCTGTCTGCCCAACAGGGTCTTGATCGAAATTCTCGATAGGGAAGAGGAAGCCCCTCATATCCTTTATTGACCACTATGCTAAAAATCGCTATCTACCCATCTGATCACGGTTTCGGCCACGCGGCCAGAATGGGAGCTCTGGCCCAGGAATTTATAGCGCTGGGCATGCAGGTTCGCATAAGGTCAACTCGCCCGGACTACTTGTTTTCATGCCTGGAAAGCCCATTCTTCTGTAAAGACGACGTCCGCAACGACGTTGGCGTGCTCCATACCGCTGGGCTCAAAGCCGACTTGGGCAACACCAAGGCAAGCCTCATAAAAGCGCTTTCGTTCCGAAGTGCTATCGTTGAGAGGGAAGTCAACTGGTTGCGAAGAGAAGAGATCAGCCTGGTAATCGTGGATGTTCCTTATCTGATCATTGAGGCTTGCGCGTATGCCGGAATCCCGGTTATAGCCGTCACAAATTTTGACTGGGTCTTCATCTACGCTCGCTTGTTCAAGCGGGATATTGAGATGAGACCGGTGATCAATACAATCCACAGCCTTTATCAACGCTGTGATGCAGCTTTTCGCCTGCCCTTCAGTTCTTCAGCGAGCATGGCGGCTTTTCGCTCCCCAATGAAAAGCGGCTTGCTGGCCAGGCGCAAGGATCGGTATTGTGACTTGCGTGAATTGTATGGCATAGAGCAAGATAAGCCAATTCTTACCTGCACGTTCGGTGGCGAGCCGGGCATGAGCGTCGATCTAAAATCCGTGTGCGCGGCATGGCCAGGAATGGTAATAAGCGCCAGTGAAGAGGTCTCTGCCGCCAATCATATTCATGCCCCCAGACACGCGGATTGGCTTGATTTGATTCACGGCTCCAATGTCATCCTCACAAAACCTGGTTATTCCACTTTCGCGGAAGCCACCCAATTCAACCGCGGGATCATTTATCTTCCCAGACAGGATTATCCTGAGGAAGAGGTCCTGATCAGAGGGCTAAAGTTATA
>JAGOIY010000002.1:31702-46803 GCA_017995405.1 Candidatus Cloacimonadota bacterium | reverse complement strand
AGTTTGGGCTCGAACCAGGTGGATTTGGGGGGCATGATCTCACCGGCGTCGGCAATCCCGATCAGCTCGTCCATGGAGGTGGGATACATGGCAAAGGCCACGGCATCACGACCGCTGTCCACCCGGCGTTCCAACTCTTCCAAACCACGAATGCCGCCTATGAAGTCAATGCGTTTGTCGCGACGCGGATCGCCGATGCCCAAAATAGGGGCCAGCAGATTGCTCTGCAGGATCGAGACGTCCAGGCTGTCCACCACGTTGCTTGCGTTCCAGGTGCCTTTGCGGGGCACGATGCGGAACCAGGTGTGGCTGAGATACATTCCGATCTCATGCGTCTTCTCAGGATGGTAAGGACCATTGACATACATGGCGGTGACGTCGAAATCCACACTCACGCGGTCCAGGAAGTCCTCTTTGGAAAGGCCATGCAGGTCTTTGACCACGCGGTTGTAATCAAAGATCTTGAGTTGGTTGTCCGGGAAAATCACCGTCATGAAGTGGTTGAATTCCTCGTGCCCGGTATAATCCGGATGCTGCTCTCTGCGCAGGAGGCCAACTTTGGCGGCGCTGGCGGTGCGGTGATGTCCATCCGCCACATAGAGATAGCGCAGTTGGGCAAAGGCATTTTGAATAGCCGCAATATCAGCGGGATCATCCATCAGCCAGAGGCTGTGGCCGATGCCGTCATCACTCACAAAGTCATAAACGGGAGCATGATTGTCCATCACTTTATTGACGATGGCATCGATGCCGGCCTGGTGGCGATAGGTGAAAAACACTGGTGAGGCGTGCGCGTCACAGACATCCACGTGTTTGATGCGGTCGGCTTCCTTATCGGCACGGGTGAGCTCATGCTTTTTGATGGTGCCGTCCATGTATTCATCCACAGATGCCAGGCCCACCAATCCCACCTGGGGACGGCCATCCATCACCTGGCGGTAGATGTAAAACATGGGTTTATCGTCCTGCTTCATCATGCCGCGCTTGACGTAGGAATCAAGGTTTTCTCTGGCCTTGGCATAGACTTTGGGATCATAAAGATCGGTGCCCAAAGGCAAATCCACCTCTGGCTTTTCCACGTGGATATAACTGAGCGGGTTTTTGGCCACTTCGGCGCGGGCTTCGTCTGAATCCATCACGTCGTAGGGAAGTGACGCGATCGCTCCCGCATACTCTGGAAGCGGACGTACGGCTTTGAAAGGCTTGAAAACTGCCATGGATCTTGATTCTCCTGTTTATATGTAATATTGTTTTAATACTTTGATGAGAGACTTGTGGTCTTTGACGCCACAGGTTTCACGGGCTGAATGCATGGCCCACATGGGGTTGCCGATATCGACAGCCGGGATGCCCAGCAAAGCTGAGACCACCGGCCCGACCGTGCTGCCGCAAGGCATATCACTGCGGGTCATAAACTTCTGGGCTTTGATGCCAGCCGCTTCACAGAGGTCTAGAAATTTTAGAGTGCTCTCAGAGGTGGAGGTGTAGCGATAGTTGCCGTTGATCTTGATCACCGGGCCCTGATTCATGGCAGGAGCATAGTCACGGTCATACTTTTCGGCATAGGAGGGATGGAAAGCGTGGGCCATATCGGCCGAGATCAAAAATGAGCTGTGCAGAGCGCGTAACTGCTCTTCGCGCTTCAATCCAAGGGCCAGAGCAATCCGCTCCAGCACTTCCCCCAGAAGTGAAGAATCGGCACCCTGCTGAGTTCCGCTGCCGATCTCTTCATGATCGAAAAAGGCGGCCAGACAGGTGGCCTGAGGGGTTTGAGCTTCTGTGAGAGCGCTGAGGATGGCATGCGTCATGGCAAGGTTGTCCAGACGTCCGCTCACGATCAGGGACGCGTCCATTCCGGTAAGAGAAGATTTGGCAAGATCATAGAGATACAGCTCCATCTCGCGGATGCTGTCCAGGCTGAGGTCCAAATGGGCCGCGAGGGCTGAAAGGAGAGGATTTCCCGCCTCGCTGCCAGTGGCCAGAATAGCCTGCAGATGAACCTGTTTGTTGTATTCAAAGCCTTTGTTGATATCGCGGTTGAGATGGATGGCGGCATTGGGAATGATGGCCAGGGGACGGTTCATATTGACGGGAATAGAGCGATAAGTATCGCCGGTTTTGACGGTTACCCGTCCCGCGATGCCCAGCTCGCGATCGATCCAGGTGCTGATAATGGGTCCGCCATAGACTTCCACGCCTACTCTGGTGACGCAGGATTCCGTCTTGACGGTGGCTGGTTTTAGCTTTAAAGAGGGACTGTCGATATGGGAGGCTGCAATCTGATATCCGCTCTCCACCAAGGGTTTGGAGCCTATAATAAAGGCCAGAATGGCAGTATCGGCCCTCTTCATGTAATACTTGGCACCCTTCTCCAGCTTCCAGTTCTGAGTCTCATCAAGAGCTCTGAACCCGGCCATTTGCAGCCTGGTTTCAATGCCAAGGGATGCCTGAAAGGCAGTGGGCGAATCATCCAAAAAGGACAAAAGATCTTGTATATGGTTGTTCATAAACATACTCCGGTATCTGGGTTTAGGGAAACCACTAGTTTATAAGGGCTTTTTGTGTCAAAGGGATTTATGGGTTACGCGTTAAGCGCTATGCGACACCCGTAGCGTCGAATTCCAATTCAGCGCCAAGGCTTTGCATCCTGCCCATCACGCGTAACGCTTTCATCGATACAGATATCGTTTGATCTTCTGGGTCGGCGTCTTCTGGAAGGGCTCGTTGACGATCTGGACCTTGGAAATGCGGCTGAAATCAGCCAGCACCTTGTTCACTTCCTGGCGGTTTTCTTCCATAATCTGGGGTACCCGGGCCTCTGGGATATGATCCTTGTCCAGGGATTCCAGGTCAGGATAGATGAGAGCATGCAGCTTACGATCGCGTTCCAGCACCAGGGTTTCCATCACATAGGGGAGGTTGTTGAGCTTCTGCTCCACCAGTTCCGGATAGATGTTTTCACCGCTGGGGCCGAGGACCACGTTTTTACTGCGGCCGCGAAGATAGATAAAGCTGTCTTTGTCCAGAGTGCCGATGTCACCAGTGTAGAGCCATCCGTCTTTCAGAGTTTCACTGGTGGCTTCCTCATTTTTATAATAACCGGAAAACACCTGTTCCCCGCTTATCAGCACTTCGCCAGGTATTTTGGCGGGATCGGAACTCTCGATCTTGCACTTGATGTATTTGACCAGCTTGCCACTGGATTCAAAGCGATGCTCAAACCAGCGGGCATAGGAGATCAGGGGGCCGCACTCCGTCATTCCATAGCCGATTGTGATGGGGAACTTTATGCGTTTCATAAAGAGCTCCACTTCTGCATTCATGGGTGCTCCGCCTACCACCAGTTCGGTAAGCTCACCTCCGAAGGCAGTGACCAGCTTGTCTCTGATCTTTTTGCAGACCAGTTTGTTGAGCAGCGGCAACTTGAGCATTGCCTTCATTTTGGGGGTTTCGATGACGGGCTGCAGCTGACGTTTGAAGATCTTTTCGATCAGCAGCGGTACGGCCAGCACCACATTGGGCTTGAGGTCCTGCATAGCCCCCAGCAGCACCTTGGGAGCAGGGATTTTATCAATAAAGTTGATATGATTGCCGCGGGTGAAAGGATAGAGGAGGTCAAAGCTGCAGGCATAAGCGTGGGCCAAAGGCAGAAAGGCCACCACTTTAGCTCCTTCCTTGAAGAGCAGGTTTTCCCGGGCTACAATGATATTGGCCAGCAGACTGCGGTGAGACAGCATCACGCCTTTGGAAAATCCGGTCGTGCCGGAGGTGTAGATAATCGCACCGATATCTTCGTTGTCGCACCCGTCTTCCACATTCATGCCGCCAGCGCTGAGTCCCTTGAGATCGGTGGTCTCGCTGATGGGTTTGATGATCTTTTTGATCGTTTCATCCCTGGCAAAGAGGAGGCTGAAATCATCCAGTGAAAAGATGTATTTCACCTTGCGCAGCTGGTCCGGATCGATGCTGTCATACTTGTCTTTGGAGACGAAGAATATTTCTGCCTCGCAGTGGTTTACAATGTGCTGTGTATCCTCCGGAGAGAAATTGGCCAAAATGGGAACGATGCTGCCCCCATAGGTGACGGTAGAAATCCACAGGGTAGCCCAGTTTCCACTGTTTTTACCAGCCAGGGCCACTTTACCGCTTTTTTTCATGCCGCAGGCTTTAAAGAGGCGGTGTATCCATAGCAGTTGTTTGCCAACGTCCGAGTATTTCAAAGCGGGACCAGGGTAGTCCGTAAAGGCTGGCATGTCCCAATAGTTCTTGATCGAATCGATAAGATAAGGGATCAATTTTTCCTGGATCATCTATCTCTCCTAAGGTCAGATTTGGATAATTCACCTGACCCGAAAGCTGTGAATCTGTCAAGCGGGATTTAAGGATTTAGGGTTTTAAGGTTTTAGGGAGATGCTTCGCATGTGAGAGCTTGACGGCTGGTTAGAGCGGTGCTAAGACGAGCGCCGATAGATCTCAAACTTCTCAACTTTCACAGCTCTTTAAACCTTAAAACCCTAAAACCTTACAACCCTAGAACCCCACAAGCACCATTTCCATCTGCCTTGCAGGCTTGCCCGATACCCGCCGTGGTGATGCCAGCCCGCCTCCGCCGAGAATCGCCAGAGAGCGCACGGCATCTCCACGGCGGATGTATAGGCAAGAACAGAGTGAAACCAAAAATACTATTACAAAGCCCCGCCATTATGACGGGGCTGAGCTATGAATGGATTCAGGCGATCTATTCTTTGGGCATTTCAAAACGTAGCGCGACGTATTGGAACATATTGTTGCGGTCCTTCACGTAGAGCCTGATGGTGGATTTTCCACTCTTGGACATGGCGTCGATCTGACCGTCCATGGTGAGCCTGAACTCGTCGGGATTGTTAACCGGGAGGTTGTTGACCCTGAGAATCACCAAACCCACGGAAAGGCCTGCTTTGGCGGCTGGGGATCCCGCTTCCACGGCTGTGATCACCACGCCTTCGGTGCCTGAAATGTTGAGACGTTGGGCCGCGGTGCTGCCCATGGCGTCCACCGTGATGCCGTGACTGAGTTTGACCTCAGGGGCAATCTCTCCGTTGGCAGCTTTGTCCTCAGGGAAGTAATCCAGCTCGATATTGAGGCTTAGCTCCTGGTTGTCGCGAATTATCAGGACGGGTACGATGCTTCCGGCCTTGGAGGTGGCTACCGCGATGCGAAATTTGGCCACGTTGGGCACTTTCTCACGGTTGAATTCCACAATCACGTCCCCGGTCTGGATGCCGGCTTTGGAGGCGGGAGAATCGTCTTCCACTTTGGCTACCAGGACTCCGCTAACCTCCTTGAGGTCAAATGCTTCCATCAGATCGGAGGTGATCTCCTGAGGCGAGATGCCGATGTAGGCCCGGCTGACTTTTCCGGTAGCAACCAGATCGTCCACCACACGTTTGGCGAGGTTGATGGGAATGGCAAAACCGATGCCGATATTGCCACCGCTGGTGCTGGTGATGGCAGCATTGATGCCGATCACTTCACCGTAGATGTTCAGAAGAGGGCCTCCGCTGTTGCCGGGATTGATGGCAGCGTCTGTCTGAATGTAATCCTGATAGATGGGGGAACCAGCGCCAAAATTGAGGTTGGAACGTCCGATGGCGGAGATCACTCCCAGGGTTACGGTGCGGTCCAGACCCGCTTCCCCGAAGGGATTGCCGATCGCGATGGCCCACTCCCCGATTTCGAGGTTACTGGAACTGCCCAGGGGGGCCACGGTGATCTTTTCGCCTTCTTTGACGGTGATTTTGATCACGGCCACGTCTGTATTGGGATCCAGGCCCACCACCTCCGCGTTGTAATTGACCTTGTCTGCCAGAGTAACGGTGATGGTTCCGGATTTACCCTGCTCCACCACGTGGTTGTTGGTCATGATGTATGCTTCCCGGGTTTGGGGATTGTAGTCATAGACAAAGCCGCTGCCCATCGAAGTGACAGGCCTCTGCTGAGCGCGGGGCTGCTCTGGAAAGAAATAGCGGAAGAAGGGATCATCGAAGAACTGGTTCATGGGGTTTTGGACGGTGATCTTGGCTTCGACCCTGATCTGAACGACGGCTTCACGAACGCGGCGGACAACCTCCACGACGGGATTCTGGGCCGGTTGGATCATCTCCGGGGCCGCGGAACGGGCCTGCAGAACTGGCGCTTGAAATGAGGTGGGCTCCTCCTGAGCGTTGGCGCAGGAAAACAGCACCAGGATCAGGGCCAGCGGAACGATACGTTTCCACAATGTCATAAGATACTCCTGTATTATATATGGATTATGGTAGTTGAAAACTGAGTCATGTCTAAATATACAAACTACAATAGGCTCCGTGCTCACGGGCTTTGATAGGGACAATTTAATGCTGCTTCCGGCAGCGGTCAAGAAAAAAATGCTTTACAGGTGAGAGCTGTGCTGTGAGAGCTTTGCTGTGAGAGCTTCGGCTGGTGAGATACTGTTTAGCTGACGGCACCCTAAAACTGTAAAACCCTAAAACCCTAAAACCTTAAAACCCCAATACCCTACTCTGTTCCTCTCTCTGTGCCCTCTGCACCCTCTGTGGTAAAAAAGAAAAGCTCTGTATCTCTGTGGTCAGGACACACGCTGAATTGGAATTTGACCCAGCGACCTTGTGCCGCTTGACAGATTTCCCGCTCTTTGTAAAGATGGCTGATATGGAAAAAACCAAACCGGAGTTCACTCGCGACACCAACACGGAAATCAAATTCCTCAAGGGAGTTGGGGACGCGAGGGGTCGTATTCTGGCCAAACTGGGCATCAGACGGGTCCTGGACCTGATGGAACATTTTCCCCGATACTATATCAGCCGTAGCATCGATCCCACCCTTCATGAAGCCAAAGTGGGAGACCACGTGGCCTTTACCGCCAATGTTTCCTGGGTGGATACCCGCACCACCAAAAACGGCAAAAAGATCCTCAACGTGGGCATCAACGACGTCATGAACACGCTCACCTGCAGCTGGTTCAGTTACCCCAACTGGTATGAAGGCATCCTGGTGCCGGGCAAACGAATCTGGGTGAATGGCGTGATCAGTGAGTTCAACGGCCAGCTTCAGATGCTGCATCCCGAGATCGAAGCGGTGGATGACGACACGGAAGACGACTTTTGGAAGACTCGTCTCTGCCTGCCAGTGTATCCCGCCACGGCAAATCTGAACCAGAAGAATCTGCGCCGGCTGGTCTGGCAGGCCTTTCACGATTATGCCTCCACTATTGTGGAGAATCTACCCACCTTTTTGATCGATAAATACCAGTTTAAGGACCGCAAGACGGCGCTGCAGCTGATGCATTTCAGTCAGAATCCCGATCTGCCGGCCCAGGTGATGACGCGCTTTGCCTATGAGGAATTTTTCTTTGCCCAACTGCTGTGGGCCAGGCATCGAAAGTATCATACAGACGAGGTGAAGGGAATCGCGTTTGAAAACCAACGCAGGCTGACTTCCGCGCTTAAAAACAAGCTGCCCTTTGAGCTCACGAAAGCACAAAAACGGGTGATCAGAGAGATCTTTGACGACATGTGCTCCCCTCGCCAGATGAGCAGACTGATGCAGGGTGACGTGGGTTCCGGCAAGACGGTCGTTACACTCTTTGCCATGCTCCTGGCGGTGGAAAACGGATATCAGGCTGCCCTCATGGCCCCCACGGAAATCCTCGCGGAGCAGCATTTTGGCACGATCACAAGCCTCCTGGAAGGCATGGATGTCAGGATCACCCTGCTAAAAGGTGGTTCCTACAAAGGTAAGGCGCAAACCGTAACTGACATAGCGGAAGGAGCTTATGACCTCATCATCGGCACCCATGCCCTGATTCAGGATAAGGTAACATATAAAAACCTGGGCTTTGTGGCGGTGGACGAGCAGCACCGTTTCGGAGTGCAGCAACGAGCCGCTCTGGCCAGAAAAGACAAGCATCCGGACCTCCTCTACCTTTCCGCCACTCCCATTCCCAGATCCTTGTCCATGACAGTTTACGGCGATCTGGAAGTGAGCGTCATCGACGAGCTACCCCCCACCCGAAAACCGGTGCTCACTCTGATCCGTTCGGACCGCAAAATCGAACTGGTGTGGGCGGACGTCAAAAAAGAGCTTGCAAAAGGCCGTCAGGTCTATGTGGTCTGCCCTCTGGTGGAGGAATCCGACAAGGTGGATTTGCTGGACGCCCAGAGGCTGCATCAGCACCTGAGCTCCAAGATTTTCAAGGGCATCAGTTGCGAGCTTTTACATGGACGCATGCCAGCCCGGCAGAAAGATGAGATCATGAAGCGCTTTAAAGCCGCTGAGATAATGATTTTGGTGTCCACCACCGTGATCGAGGTGGGGGTGGACGTTCCCAACGCCACCGTGATGGTAGTGGAGCACGCGGAACGCTTTGGCCTGGCACAGCTGCATCAGTTGAGAGGCAGAGTGGGACGCGGAGCCGAACAATCCTGCTGCTATCTGATCGAGCATCAGCCCTGCTCAAAGATCGCCTGGGAACGTCTGGACACCATGGCCAGGACCACCGACGGCTTCCTGATCGCCGAGAAGGACTTGGAACTGCGGGGCCCGGGTGAGTTCTTTGGCACGGAACAGGCTGGGCTGCCAAACTTCAAGTTTGCCAATCTGATCCGCGATCAGCATATCCTCAAGCTGGCCAGAAACGATGCCTTTGAGATCATCACCGCGGACCCGGACCTGCAGGCTGAACAGCACCAGGTGCTGAAAAAAATCCTGACTACAGAGTTGGCTGATAAAGAGAAGCTTATCCTCTATTAGTGTCTTATGCGAAAGTAAAAAGGGTTGACGTATTTGCCGCATACAGATATCGTGCCTGAAAAGTAAATTCCCGAGGTGCTTATGAAGAAGCTGACCCTTATGATCTGCCTGATCATTGCTATAAGCGCGGTTTTCGCGGTTAAGTTTGATCCTTATTACTTCCAGTCCAAGACGATCATCACCTGCTTCAGCAGAGCGGCGATCGGCAACGACGCCGGAACGATAGAATTCACGAAACAAGATGGTGTAGTCCGTACCGGCATCAGCAGTTTCGATGCGCTGGCCAGCCAGTATAAGATAGTGGATATGAAGCAGATGCATCCCTACGTCAAAGTCCCCGAGTGGAATGACAAGGGTGCCTATCTGCAAAACCACTACCGCGTCTATCTGGAATCCGACGACAACATCGATGCCGCCGTCGCGGCCCTGGCCAAAGACCCCAACGTCATTTACGCGGAGCTGGAAGGCATCAATCGCAGCAAGTTTGTGCCCAACGACCCCATGCTCACCTCTCAATATGTGCATGCCCGCATCCGCAGCT
Organism: Candidatus Cloacimonadota bacterium; assembly: GCA_017995405.1. Taxonomy (GTDB): domain Bacteria; phylum Cloacimonadota; class Cloacimonadia; order Cloacimonadales; family Cloacimonadaceae; genus UBA3900. Next base: position 37,475 of record JAGOIY010000002.1, on the reverse strand, counting down.
ACGACGCCTGGGATTATATCCAGGGTTCTTATGACGTCAAGGTGGCAATCACCGACTCCGGTGTGAAATGGAACCATCCAGACCTGAGGGCCAATATTTGGGTCAACCCTGCCGAGTCTCCTGGAATGACGATCAACTGGGACGCCGGAACGATCACAGGCGGCAATGGATCTGACGCCGGTGAAGGTGGCAGCAAAGTTGACGACCTGGTTGGCTGGGACTTTTACAACAACGACAACAACCCCATCCAGACCTATGCCGCCAATGACCACGGAACCCACGTGGCTGGCTGCGCCGCGGCGGTTGGAAACAACGCCATCGGTGTGGTGGGCACTTCCCCAATCGCTTCCATCATAAGCTGTAAAGGAGCCTCCAACACATCGCCCAGCACTGGTATCTCCTATGCTTACGACCAGGTGAAGTATGCCGGAGAGATTGGCGCCGACATCATCAACGCCAGTTGGGGTGGGCCAGGGACCGGCGCATATCCAAACAGCATCGTCAATTACGTCACTGCTTTGGGTGCTTTGGTGGTCACAGCCGCTGGCAACGAAAACACTGAGCACACCGCCTCATATCAGGATTATCCTGCCGACTGCACAAACGTGCTGTGCGTGGCCTCCACCGGTCAGAACGACGTCAAATCAAGTTTTTCAGACTACGGGACAACCGTAGATATCTCCGCCCCAGGAGAAGGAATCCTCTCCACAATTGTCGCCAGCAATGGATATGACTCCTATGACGGAACTTCCATGGCTTCTCCCAATGTGGCTGGCGTGGCGGCCCTGGTGAAAGCCCTGCACCCCACTCTCACTCCCGCGCAGCTGATGCAGCGTCTGATGATGACCGCGGATTATATCTATGAAGCCAATCCCAGCTATGTGGACAAGCTGGGGGCGGGCAGGGTAAATGCTTTTACCGCAACCATGTTTGACAAGATCCCTTACATCACCATAGACGATACCATGGTGGAGGAACAAACCGGCGACGGGGACGGGATTCCCAATGCCGGAGAAACCATCCGCCTCAAGGTATCCATCAACAATCTGCTTGATCCCTTTACCGGGCTGGCCTGGCAGCCTGCCACCAATCTCCAGACCACTCTCACCACCACCTATCCCGGCATCACCATTGTGAACGACAGCGCCAATTATGGCACCCTCTCAGCCGGAAGCACTATGTGGAACAACTCTCAGCCTTTCATCTTCCAGACGGTTGCCAACCTGCCCTCCGAGCCGATTCCTTTTGAACTGGTAGCCTCTGCCAATCAGGGTTCCGCCTTCCCATACAATGCCACCATCCCATTCACCGTGAGGCTTTCCAACAATCAGGCCGGCTGGCCTGTCCTGATCGGTGGCGCCACCAATTCCAGCCCCATTATCGTGAATCTGGATGCCGATCCTCAGAGAGAAATGGTCTTTAGCGACCACCTTGGCAATATCCACGCCCTCAATCCCAACGGCACCCAGATGCCAGGATTTCCGATGGCCCTCGGCTCCAGTGTGATGGGATCGATCGCCATGAGCGATATCGACAGCAACGGTCAGAAAGAATTCGCCGCCAGCCTGCAAAACAACAACCTCGCCCTGTTCAATCAAAGCGGCCAGGTGATCTTCAACATCCCTGCCGGCGGAACTTTGCGCAGCGGTCCCGTGATCACTTCCCTGGCCCAAAACTCCAGCCGTCAGATTGTGGCCGCCATCCAAAGCGGCAACATCGTGGTCCTCGACACCAATGGCAATGCCTATCCCAATTTCCCGGCCGGAGTGGGTGGAGCGATTTTGGGCTCGCCTGCCATCGCCGATCTCAACAACGACGGCTATCAGGAGATTTTGGTAGCCACCCTCAACGGCAACCTGCATGCCATCAACAGCCAGACCGGCCAAAACATTGCCGGCTTCCCCATCACCATGCAGGGCGGCTCTCAAAACCCCATCACCATTGCCAATCTCGATGCTGACAACTATCCGGAGATCATCGTCTCCACCAGCACGGCTGGCTATATTCACGCCTACAACCATGACGGCAGCGTGTTCTTCCAGAAGAATGTGGGCGGTTCCATCAAAACCGGGGCCGTGGTGGCGGATGTCAACTCCGACGGCAACAAAGAGATCGTCGTGATCAGCAATGCCGGAATGGTCTATATCCTCAACGCCAACGGCACCGATCTGGCCGGCACTCCCATCAACGTCAATCAGACTGTGGACTGCACCCCAGTAGTGGCCAAGTTTGACGGCGACAACTATGCCGGCATCATCTTTGGAGACACCAACGGCAAGCTTCACAGCGTGAGGGCCAATGGCACCCAGTCTCCCAATTTCCCGATCACAATTGGCGGAAACATCAAAATCTCGGCCGCCCTCTCGGATATCGATCTCGACAACGACATGGACATCGTGATCCCCAGCGATACCGGTTTCTACGTCCTGGATATCAAGCGCCCCGCCCAAAGCTATGAATGGCCATGCTTTATGGGCAGCTACAACCGGGGAGGCAACGTCTATCAGGCCACTCCTTCAGACGATCCTGTGGTACCAGCCTTTGCCGATGCCCTGATTGGCAACTATCCCAACCCCTTCAATCCCAGCACCACCATCAGCTTCAGCCTTGCGCAGAGCGGTCCCGTGAGCCTGGAGATCTTCAACCAGAAAGGCCAGAAAGTTCGCGATCTCAGCAGCGGAAATCTGCCTGCCGGAGAGCATCAGTTGGTGTGGAACGGCAAAGACGACAGTGGCAGACCGGTCAGCAGCGGCGTTTACTACTTCCGGATGAAGAGCGGTAAGTTCTCTTCCTCCCGCAAGATGGTCATGATGAAGTAATCAGGCCCAGGCCTTCATAAGCATCCAACCCGGCACTCGCTGCCGGGTTTTTTTTTACAGACCCGTCCCGAACCGCTGTAAAAATCAGAAATAGCTTGCCAGAGCCTGCAGAATCGCTATTATGTCACATATTGATTGACGGTGGTCTCAAGCTCCACCGCACCCAAGGAGATACCTTTCATGAAGAAGATCATGATCCTGCTCATTTTGATCGTGGCCAGCACGGCCGCCTTCGCTCAGACCGGACTTTTTGACCTCAGCTTCGGGGACAGCTTTGAAAAATGCGAATCGCTCCTCAAATCCAAAGGCTTCAGCAACAATATCGGCGACTTTGGCCCCAACTATTTTGAGCCTGACGATCTGGGCTATGTGGCCTATATAGAGCTAAACCTGGATGATACCAGGCATTTGAAAGGATGGACGGTAGTGTATACCGGCGAGGTTCACGACGACTATGAAGAAGTGGCCATGGAAGCGATAATCTCCTGGCACGGGGAAGACTATGACGTGGATTGGGATGACTGGGATTTTGAGTACTATGAATGGGAGCTCGAAAACGGCAGGTATGTGGAAGCCGTTTGGGATGAGTACTTCTACGTGTACTACTACTGATTCCAGGCCCTCGCTTGTCACCTGGACCTAAGCTCATCTATAGCAAGCCCTACCCATCCCTCCTTTGTTGGGGATGGGTCAGGGATGCCAGACCGGAACCCGGGGCCAGTGAACAGGGCCCAGCCCAGAAAAGCTATAAGCAGATATAGATTGACAGAATTCTCCCATCTGACACAGGTAGCTCAGGAGCTAAGATGTATAAACCCATAGTATTGTTGATCTGTGTTTCATGCTGCGTTGGTATACTCAACGCGCAGGGTGGTCTTTATGGTCTTGACTGGGGGGCCAGTCACGAAGCCGCGTCCCTGATCCTGATCGATCAGGGTTTCAAAATCCAAGCCCACACCCCGGAGCAAATCATCATGGTCCCGCTTGACGAAGAGCCGATCACAGGAATAGAAATGAGATTTGACGGCCAAAAGGACAGATTGGCGGGCTGGAGCATAGGCTATTCCTTTCTGGAAGAAGAGGATATGGGGGAGCTGGTGATTGGCGCGCTGATCAGCCGGCATGGCCCTGACTTTGAAAAAACAACTGAAGGCATCTACCTTTGGCAGCTCGGAAATGGCCAGACAGTGAGGGCCGGCTGGGACTATTTCAAAGCTATGTTTGTGGTTGATTACCGCCAGGAGAGCCTGGAAGCTCGCTGACGGCTCAGCCCAGGATAACGTCCAGCACCATCATCACACAAAAGCCCAGCATCAATCCCGCTGTGGCCAGGTGCCCATGTTTGCCGCCCTGGGCTTCTGGAATCAATTCCTCCACCACCACATAGATCATCGCTCCGGCCGCGAAGGCCAGCGTGTATGGCAGGATGGGCTTAGCGCTCATGGCCAGAGCGGCACCCAACACCCCACCCAGGGGTTCCACAATCCCGGAAAACTGACCCCAAAAAAAGCTCCTCCAGCGGCTCATACCCTCTCTGCGCAAGGGGATGGACAGTGCCGCCCCTTCCGGAAGATTCTGAATCCCGATTCCCAATGCCAGGGCCAGGGCCGCGGACAGAGTCGCAGCCTCACCGCCATAAGCCAGGGCTCCAAAAGCCACCCCTACCGCCAGTCCTTCCGGAAAATTGTGCAGAGTGACAGCCAGGAACATCAGAGTGGATTTGCCCCAGGGGGTTTTTAGCCCTTCCTTTTCGATCTGCCCGTGGCTTTCATGCACGTGCGGAAGCAAGAGATCGATCACCCTCAGAAAGGCCCCACCCACCAAAAATCCGATCACGGCGGGCCAGACACTGCCATTGCTCATATCGATGGCTGGATTGATCAGGCCCCACACGCTGGCCGCTATCATCACTCCCGCCGCGAAACCCAGCATCGTATCCAGGACGGATTGCCTTATGCTCTTGAAAAAAAGCACAAAACTGGCCCCCAGGGCTGTCATGCCCCAGGTGAACAGGGTGCCCAGCAGGGCCAGGAGGATTGGTTTATCCACAGGTATGTGCATAGAGGTCTCCCTTGCTCGCGCTTAAGTCCTAACGGTTATAGAAGCTCTCGATCGCTTCCAGGATCTGAGTCATGGCGGCTTTGGTGTCTGGGACGTCGATCGCGCGCTTATCACCATTGTCGAAGGTAACTACCAGATTCCCCAGGGCCTGAGAAATCTCTCTGATCTTGGGGATCACGATATACATCTTGCCCAGATGCTCGTCCGTGTAGGTAAAGATAGATTTCATAAGCTCCTCAATAGCGTTTGAAGCTGCAGCTCTGGCTGTGGTTCTCGCCGGGGCGCAGATATTCCACATATTCCGGATCAAACTCGATGAGAGTGTAATCCGGATCGTCATATCCGCCAAAGAATTGATCGAAGAAATAACAGTGTTCAGCCGCCTCGGCTTTGAGGGAAGCGTTTTGGACCACCGAAGCCGTACCGCTGAGGCGGAGGTAGCCGTTCTGGCCATCCTCCGCGATCGGTACGCATACTTCAACCCATTTATTGGCATTGACTTGGCCCACTTTGGAATCGCCGCTGAAGGTGGTAAAGAAATAGCGGTCGTCATAGCCATACATCACGATGGGACGCACGCGCGGCTGTTTCTTATCGACCGTGGCCAGATACACATACTGGTTTTGGCGTATCCAGGCCAGAATCTCCATCATGAGAGCGGATTCCGAAGCGCGGGCCATGACTCAAACTCCTTACTTGGGCAGGACGATACTGTTGATAAAGGCCTGGTTTTCGAGGTTGGGATTGTCGGCCCGGTCACGAGGCAGGTTTTCGATCTTGTGGACTACATCCATGCCCTGGGTGACTCTTCCAAACACGGTGTGTTTGCCGTCCAGGTGAGGGGTCCCGGGTTTGCGGGTCACGATAAAGAACTGGGAACCATTGGTGTTGGG
>JAGOIY010000002.1:24496-31602 GCA_017995405.1 Candidatus Cloacimonadota bacterium | reverse complement strand
GATAGTCATGACCGCGCGAAGCGGTAAACTAGCTTGTCTCATTCTGCTTTCTCCTTATGTTTGTAATGATTTAAGTATATCTTGCCATCCAGGATCTCCAGATAGCTGTGGTTTCTTAGCCAGTCACCGGCATTGGCGTAAACGCCAGAGCCCACGCTGATGATCTCGGGCTCGTGGTTGTGGCCCATGATCACGATATCGGCTTTGCCTTTTGAGATCTGAGCTCTGGCCCAGGTCTTCAAGCCATTGCCCTTGCGGCGTTTGAGAACGTCAGACATCCTGCGCAGACGGCTGGAGCGGGACATCGCGGCCCCGATCGTGAGGGCCAGGTCAGGATGCAAGAGATCAAAGCTGAGGCGGACCAGCGGGGTCCTGATCAAACGCCTGAACAGCTTGTAGCGCAAGTCGTTGACGGTATAGAGGTCACCATGGGTAAAGAGCAGCTTTTGGCCGTCGGCCCTCAGGGAATAGTGGTCGTCGTAAAGCTCGAATCCCAGCTCTTTATCCAGAAAGCCGTTGAACCAGAAATCGTGGTTGCCGCTGATATAGACAATTCTGCAGCCTGCTTCAAGGATATTGGCCAGCCTGTGCAGCACCGGAAAATACTGACGCACGATCGTGTATTTCCAGTCGTTGTAGAGATCAAAGATGTCACCATTCAGCACCAGCAGATCATAGCGTCCCGCGATCCCTTCCAGAAAGCTCAGAAAGAGCTGTGAGTTTTCTCTGTCGGCAGGGCTTTCCTGCCTGTATTTATAATGTACGTCTGATATCACACAGATGTTCATGTCAGCGCGTGATGAGATGATAGACGATATTGACCCCAAAGCGCAGTGCGGTCTCACGCGTTTCGGGAGGGTTATTGTGAGTGCCGGGATCGGCCCAGCCGTCGCTGATATTACTTTCGTAGGTGTAGAGGCACATCAGCCTGCCGGTGTCGTCAAACACTCCAAAAGCCTGGGGCGGCTTGGCGTCGTGCTCATGGATTTTGGGCAGTCCGGAACTGAAATCGAAGAATGATCTGAACAGCGGATAGGCAGGATTGAGCTCCACGAGGCTGTGCTCCGGAAAGATCCTTTTGATCTCGCGCCGGAAGGATTGGTCCATGCCATAATCGTCGTCGGCATACAGAAATCCCCCTCTTTGCATCCATTGCCTGAGGTTTTCCACCTCGCGATCAGTGAAACGGATGTTTCCATGCCCGGTGAGATAGACAAAGGGACAATCGAAGAGCCGCGCATCCGCTGCTTTCACCACCGTCTGATCGATAGGAAAAGTGGTGCCCAGAGTGGCATTGACGAATCTGGCCAGATTGGGCAGCACCTCGGGATCGTTGTACCAATCTCCCCCACCCTCATATTGAAGACGGGCAAAACCCGCTCTGGTGATGCTTCCAGTCACCGCGGCCAGACTTGCCGCCGCCAGCATTATGGTCAGGATGAGGATCAGCTCAATATCTTTAACTCGAGACATATCATGGTATCCTGCACCACCGCGTAAAAGCAGTTCTGAAAGCTGTCGTAGGTGGAGAGATATTGCAGCTCGTCCTTAAAAGTGATTTCACTGAGCTTTTCACCGCTGTTGCCGTCCAGCACCAGAATAGAACGCTGGGTGGGCACCACGATCAAGCTTCCATCGATGCGGGGATCGTGGATATTGGTGAGTTCCATAGGTTTGAGCGAGTGGAAGATATTCACCTGAGAGCCCAGGGGCTGTTCCCAGGATATCTCTCCGTTGTTGTTGAGGCCCAGGACGCGCTGATCTTCCAGATTGATCATCAGGCCGCCTGTGATGCCTGTGATGCCCTGCACCTTGCTTCCCAGGCTTTTATTCCACAGCAGATTGCGCCCTTTTTTGTTGAAAGCCAGCAGCATGTCGTTGCTGGCCAGATAGATATTGTCCAGATCAAATCCCGGGGCAGCGGTGACCTGATAGGGCAGATCGGTGTTCCAGATCAGCTTGAGATCCACTTCCCGGGCGGGACTCTTCAGAGCCTGTTGCAGATAGTTTCTCACCTTCTGATTGTCGATATTGAGATAGTTGGGAATCTGCTCCAGCGGGATGGGTTTCTTGCTCTGGAACAGCATGCGCGCTTTGCGCCAGGTCATCTCAAAAAAGCGTCCCCCAAAGATCACATACACGATCGCCAGGAGGGTAAAAAAGATCAGGAGAATAGTGGCCAGATGCAAGCGGCTTAAGCCCTTACGCTTGGTCTTAATGTGCTCGGGCTCGTTACCCAGTAACAACCATAGCGCACCCGGTTTGCCAGCCAGGGAATCCAGCAAAGCGTTCACGCTGCCGCCGTCGAAATGGCCGCCAAACAGCTCTCTGGCCATAGCACCTGGCAGCACCAGCAGGAAATGCCGCTCCGGCACCAGGACTTTCTGGGTCTTTACCCTGATTTCTTCTTCCGAGAGACCCAGCAGGTTGAGCTGTTCCAGGGTCTGCAAATGTGAGTGTTCCCAGTCTTTACCGATCGCTTCCGTCTTTTTGGGACCTCCCAGCGTGCAAAACATCCTGCCAAACTGAGTGAAGATGATCTCGTTGTCATACATCAATCCCAAAAACAGCGAAATCCCTTTCTCCTTGAGCTCGGTGCGGCGCAGCCTGGCATGCAGTTTCCAGTGGAAATCGGCAAAGAAGCTCTTGAGCCACTTTTCCGCCTCCAGTTTGCTCACCTGGCGGATATCCGAATTCATCAGCTCCAGCTTGATTTCAGCCTGGATTTCCTCCAGAATGAGATGGCTTTCGGGGTGCCAGGTGCAGAGGAACCAGCCATAGCGGCCGTCTTTGTCCACCTGATATTCACAGGCCGCCTGAGGCGGGTTTTGAGCTTTGCTGCGCAGGGTAATCATATCATTTCCACCATTTGATCTGGGAACGGTAAAAGACGCGAATGAGGGTGGGCAAGTCCATCAACATATTGGTATAAGCCGCGTTAGCCAGAGGACACCAGCATTCTTTGTGGTGGATGCTGCGGCGTTCAATTTCGGCGGCGGGGGAGCTCCAGATGGCACGGAAATTGTAATTCCGCTCTCTGAGGTTGCCAAGGCTTTTGGCCTTGATGCAGCAGGACCACAGATCCCCGTCCGGAGATATCTGCACACTTGCCACTCCGCTATAACAAGGCAGGATTTGCTTGTGGTCGCGCATAATCCTTTTCACCAGGTTGTAATACTCGATCCTGAAAGCCATGGTGATCTTGTTCATGCCTTTGAAACGGCCGTTTTTGATGCGGTGGATAAGGAAGTCCACGGCGCTCTTGTAGGCTACCAGAGAGGGAGTTATATTGGCTCCAATGGTATCCAGTTCCACCCTTTCTTCCGCGATCTCGGTGATATAGCTGTCCGGCTCGAAGCGCATGAGCTCCGTGGCTACGGAGGCAAAGCTTTCAGCGTTGAACTGAGAAATCACCGTGTGGATGCCCACGCTGAGGTTGGGAAGCTGGAGGGCTTTGAGTTTCTGAAAAGTAGCCACCGCTTTTTTGTAATTGCCCGGCACGTGACGGATCTCGTCGTGCTGGGTATCGATGCCATCGATCGAAACGTTGATGATGATCTGAGCTTTGGGACAGGCCGCCGCGATGGCAGCAGTCTTATCCACAATCGCCTTGGTGAGGATGCCGTTGGTGGGGATATTGATGATGCGGGGCCTGGAAATCTGATAGATGGCACTCACCACTTCGTCGATATCGTTCCTCAGAAATGGCTCTCCTCCGCTGAAGGTGACCCAATAAGGCGTTCTCCCGATCCCCTTGAAGATTTTCCTGTATTCATCCACCGTGAGGTTTTGGGCCTTCTTTTTCCAGATGTTGCAGGTGCCACAGCGGGAATTGCATGTATATAAAAGGCTTACGGTGTAGTTTATGGGCAGCAGTTTGGGAAAGCCCAGATGCTTCATAAACCAGTAGCCCAGCATGCGAAACATCAACCAGATCATGTTTTATCCTCATCGTCATTCCCGGGCAGGGAAGCGTCAACTCCTCCCAGGTCCTTGGTGCTGCGGGCAATTTCCCAGGCAAAGGGATTGCGTCCCTTCACTCTGTAATCCCAGCTTCCCAGCATTCTGCACCAGATCTCCAGAGCCATCACTGCCAGCATCTTTGGCACTCGAAAAGGATACTCCAGGGCTTCGTCCAGGAGGATCCAGAGCAGGGTTCCCTTGTCCTGAGACACCACTTCATAGCCCTGTTTTTCCATCAGCCAGAGATGGCCGTTTTGGATTCTGCGCCGCTGTTTGATAAAGTCTTTCAGGTTCAAGGGGCCTTTGTTGCTGATGATCGCTTCGGGAATATAGCGCAGTTTGAGGCCCGCGTCTCTCACCAAGGCTTCGATGCTGGCTTCATCCACGGCCGAATCGGCAGGAATGGCATCCATCACTTTGCGGAAGGCGATCATTTCACCCAGCTTGGGACTCAGCATCGCCATCCTGTGATGCAAACGCCATAAAAGATGCACGGCATAGCCCATGAAACCGTTTGCATCATTGACGGGAACCGGCCTTCCACCTGTCGCGCCGATACTTGGGTCCCTGAGGGCGGAAATCAATAATTCTATCGTATGAGGGGCGGGAATCACGTCTCCACTGATCACCACCAGGAGCTGCTCTGTGGCGCTGGCCAGAAACAGATTGATGGCGGCGGATTTGCCTTCGCGCCGTTCCTGAGTGATGAGCCGCACTCTGGGGTCCTGCTTAATATATTCTCGGACAATGTCATCGGTGCCGTCGGTGCTGGCGCTGGAGACCACGATGATCTCCGATATCTGGGCTTGCCTGAGGACCTGAGCGCTCAGGCCTCTCAGCAGGGCCGCGATGTTGGCCGCTTCGTTGTGGGCAAAGATGCCCACGCTGCACTTCAACATTGGAGCGGCAGACGTCCCCGTCTGCCTTTTATCTGGCTTCATGGGCTCACTAACCTTTGTATCCGCTTCCCTCATGAGGGCCGTTCGGGGTGAAAATCGTCCTTGATTTCCTTGTTGATGGCGTCCAGGATGCCGTTGAGGAATTTTCCGGTGTTTTCGCTGCAGAATTTCTTGGAGATTTCAATGGCCTCATTGATCACCACCGGGGCGGGAGTGTCTGTAAACATAAGCTCATACACGGCGATGTGCATGATGCTGCGGTCCAGGTGGGCCAGGCTCTCAAAGCTCCAGTTTTCAGTATGTTTGTCGATTTCCTGCTCGATCTCCTCGAGGTTGATGATGGCGTTTTTGACCAGCTCATCGGCAAAGGCATAAAGAGGAGAGCTCGCCTCTATCCCTTCGGAATTTGTAAGCTGCTGCAGCACTTCCGGATACTGGTTCAGAAGTGAGTATTCCGCGAATTCCTGGCTCACCTCGGCAAAATCAAGCGCGTAGAGGGTCTGGACCGCTATCTCGCGAGCTTTACGCCTCTGTCCCATTTTCCATCTCCCTGAGCAGGTTTACCATTTCCAAAGCCGAAGCGGCCGCGGCAAAACCTTTGTTTCCGGCTTTGGTGCCGGCCCTTTCGATGGCCTGTTCCACGCTATCCGTGGTCAAAATGCCGTAGATCACCGGTTTTCTTGCTTCCAGGCCAACTTGCGCGATGCCCTTGCTGACCTCGGCACTCACATATTCAAAGTGAGGGGTGCTGCCACGGATCACGGCCCCCAGACAGATTACGGCATCGTAATTTGCGTCTTCTGCCGCTATTTGCGCGATGAGCGGAATCTCAAAAGCGCCTGGTACCCAGATCACCTGGATATCCTCGTCCCGGGTTTCGTGACGGGTGAGGCAATCGATAGCACCGGCCAGCAATTTACTGCTGATAAACTCGTTGAAACGGCTCACCACGATCCTGAAGCGGTAGCCTTTGGAAACCAGGTTTCCTTCTAAAGTCTTCATTTTATCTGCTCCTTTTAAAGGGCTTTTTTCTCTGAAGGTCAAGAAAATCCAGAGCCCAAATCAATCAAGGAAAATCTTTCTGAGTGCCACCTGGCTGGATTACACTCATGTTTGCATTGCCTTCGCGTCACTGCCCCTTCTCCTATGCCCAGGCAAAGGTGATGTAAAGGAGGGGTATAGGTGGTGTAAAGGAGGCTCAGCTGGAGGCCTCAGGTTTGCAGATATGTCTCCGCGGCTAATACAACTGCTCTTTTCACTTCGTTCCAGTCCATATTCCCGAATCCGCGAATTTCTGAATCATCCCGTTCGGCGTCTCCGAAATACTCCAAGGCTTTGATCAAATGCCAGTTATCGACGACCTTGTATTTCTGCATGAAGAAACTTATCATTTGATCCAGGCTGTAGGAGCGTAGCAGGGCAGCGATGTCCCAAAAGTCCTTCTTCAGCCCCCGGCCTGAGATGGCATTAAGCTTCATGGCTGCAAGATCTGGAAGGGATGCGATTCTAATTCCTTCGATTGTTTCCACAGGCCCGACGGACTGATAGTCGTGGCGTATCAGGTCCACTTTTGTCCCAGAAATTATAGCCCTGACAGTCTCAGGTTCATGATGGACACGTTCAAGGCTAAACTCACGAACCAGTTTCATCGCAATGCCCGCAGGGTTGAAGTCTACACCAGCAAACAAATCAATATCGATGGATTCCCTGTGCCCCAACTTCAAAGCAAGAGCAGTTCCCCCAGCCAGATAGAAGTCTTTTAGGGGATCATAAGACATCATTTTCAGAATAAGGTTCCATAGCTGGTCAGATATTGCTTCCCGGTGAATCATCGCTCCTCCCAAAAGGCGTGCTGAAGCCTTTGCCAGGAGTTGAATTCCTCGAGCGGGATATTGTAGTACATATGGAAGAAGTTGCGCGTGAGCTTGTGGAGCGAGGGGGCCTGGATGAGGGCAGTTTTGATCACCTCTTCAGGATAGTGGCTCAACACGAAGCGCACCTCATCTATGCTGCCGTAATCCATCACTCTGGGAATGATGTAGTTGCGGTGGCGCTGGAGGTCCAGAGTGTCTGTCCGGACGTCCCAAAACAGGGTCTGGCTAAGCTCTTTGATCATATCTGCGTCGCTCTCCCCAATCTGTTTTCATATTCTGCCAGCGTATCTGAACGGCCCTGGCTGTCAAGCAAAAGCTGCCGGTTCGCCGATATGCGAAGATCTAACCAGCAGGAACTGCTCTAACCAGC
>JAGOIY010000002.1:0-24396 GCA_017995405.1 Candidatus Cloacimonadota bacterium | reverse complement strand
AAGGCTCTAACAATTTTGATTGACGAGTATCTGCCTTCAGAAAACGATGTATTCTAATCTAATGTTTGGTGAGAAGATGAACAGACTTTTTCAACCGGAATTAGTCCGGATCGTCGATAGATTCGACACCAAAGGTCAGTGCCTGGAGTATCTGACCCAGCTTATGGCAGATAGCGGATGCCTGAGTTTTCCCGATCGCTTTCTGGCCGCTGTGAAAGGCCGCGAAGAGATCATGAGCACCGGTATCGGCAAAGGGGTGGCCATTCCCCATGCCAGGGACCTTACCGTCTCCTGTCTGCGCATCAGTGTGTGCATGCTCCGGGAGGGCCTGGATTTTCAAGCTGTGGATGCTCAACCGGTGAGGCTGGTCTTCATGATCGCCGTACCGCAGAGCTCCAACAAGGAATACATGAAAATCCTGCGCAGCCTGTCCGAATACCTGAGGCAGGATGCCAACCGCAACCTTTTAAACAGCGCTACCAGCGAAAGGGAGCTTTTTGACTATGTCCACCAGATCCAAGATCATATCGATCACGATAACGCTTAGCCTGTCTTTGGCAGGGCTCTGGAGCGTCAATGAAAACGCCGGCACTACCGGATTTAACGCTCTCAAGATGGTCCATGGCGCGCGAGCTATGGCCGTGGGTCAAAGCCTTACGGGTGAAGCCATTAACCCGGATGGGCTGCACTTCAATCCCGCCGCCATTCTCAACGTCCCCGGTCCCGAAGTCAGCACCACCTACTGCAATTATTTCGTGGATGCTCAGGGCGGCCAGGTGCAGCTGCTCTTGCCCAAAAACAAGTTCACCGCCTGGGGACTGGCCCTTAAATATATGAATATGGGCACGATCGAGCGCACCGAGGTGGACCAGTTTGACAACCTCATCGACGACCTCGGCACTTTTGGGGCGTATAATGTGACCGCCAGTGTTTCTTTGGCCAAGTTCGTCAGTAAAGCCCTGGATTTTGGCGGCAGCCTCAAAGTCATCTACGACACCCTGGATGATGCCTCCGCGGCAGCCGTGCTGGTGGATTTGGGCATCATCCATCATCCCTTCAACGAGAAGGTGAAGGTGGGGGTCAGCCTCCGCAACATGGGCGCTCAACTCAGCTATTACAGCGACAGCAAATATAAAGAAAAGCTGCCATTCACCTTCGCGGCGGGTGGTTCTTACCGCTTTTCCGATAAAAACTACAGCCTCGTAGAGATCAACAAGGCCGACGGTGAAAACTTCAACCTCCGTCTGGGGCATGAGTATAACCTCACGCCGGATTTTGCGCTGAGGGCCGGCTTCAGGACCAATGCCGCGGACTGGAACAATGGCGGTGCCATGGGTTGGAGCTCTGGATTGTCTCTGGGCGCGGGTTTGAACTGGAAAAACTACCGGTTCGACTATGCCGTATCCTCCTATGGGGACCTGGGCCTGGTAAATCAACTCAGCCTCGTTTACGAATTCTGATCCGGCACGGTACTGCTTTGAATAGCCGCGAATTTTTGTTCGAGATCGGCGTGGAAGAGATTCCCGCCGCTCATTTCGGTCCTGCCTGTGAATGGCTCAGAGAGAGCTTCAGCAGTTTTATCCGGGATTCCCGGCTCAGCTTTGAAACGCTCAAAGTGAGCGGGACTCCACGCCGCTTCTTTGTCCTCGCTTCGAGAATACCTGTATCTCAGCCGGATATAGTGTTGGAGCGCACTGGTCCCGCCCTCAGGATCGCTTATACCGAAGACGGCCAGCTCAGCCCCGCCGCCTTGGGTTTTCTCAAAAAGAATAGTGCCAGCCCCTCCGATGTAAAGGTCCAAAAGACCGATAAGGGGGAGTTTATCGCTATCAGCATCCATCAGGACGGACGTCCCAGCGCGGACCTGCTCAGCGAGTGGGCCTGTAATCTGCTGGCAGCCTTTCCCTTTCCCAAACAGATGATCTGGCGCTCCCGTGACCTGAGCTTTTCACGTCCCGTACGCTGGCTTTGCGCCTTGTGGGGAGAGGATGTTTTGCCTCTGGATAGCCACGGCATCCCTTGTGGGAGGATCACTTACGGCAATCGTTATCTGGGCCTGGATGCTCCGGTCAGCATATCCTCGCCATCCGCTTATCTGGATGTTCTCAAGGGCGTGTCCGTAGTGGCGGACCGGGAAGAGAGGCTTTCCATCCTGAATCAAAGCCTGCAAGCCAGCCTCGCTTCACCAGATCTGAGAGTGCTGCCAGATGCCCGCCTGGCGGAAACGGTCTGCGACCTGGTGGAGTGGCCCACGGCAGTGGCAGCCAGCTTTGAAGAGCGCTTTCTGGAACTCCCTGAAAAGATCATCACTTCCACCATCAGTCAGAATCAGAAGTATTTTTCCGTCTCCCATGCCTGTGGAAAGCTCAGCAACCACTTTGTCTTCATCTCAAATGGCGATCCTGCCAAAAGCGATATCATCCGTCACGGTAATGAAAAGGTGGTAAAAGCCCGCCTCGCCGACGCCCTCTGGTATTTTGAGGAAGATTGCCGCAAGCCGCTCGAGAGCTACGTCCCCGCCCTCGGGGAAGTGGTGTTTCAAGCCCGGCTTGGCACCATGGCCGCCAAGGTTAAGCGCGTCATGGCGCTCAGTCAGTGGATATCTGACAAGCTCAGCCTGGATCCCGAAATCCGGGAAAAAGTGCTGCGCACCGCTTTGCTGGCCAAGGCCGACCTCGTGACCAACATGCTGGGCGAAAAGGAATTTACCAAGCTGCAGGGATATATTGGCAAGCAATACGCTCTGGCCTGCGGAGAAGATCCTGAAGTGGCGGAAGGCATCTGGGAACACTACGCGCCGCGCGGTTCCAACGACAGCCTGCCAGTCAGCCTCACAGGAGCTATAGTTGCGGTCGCTGACAAAGTGGACACAGTCTGCGGTATTATTGGAGCGGGTCTGATGCCCACCGGCTCAGCCGATCCTTTCGCCCTGCGCAGAGCCGCCAATGGTGTGTGCCAGATCCTCATGGAAAGGGGCTGGGAACTGGAACTGGAAGAGCTCGCCTCACAGAGTTTTAGCATCCTGACCGCCAGCCTGGACCTGGAAGCCGACGCCCACGACAAAGCACAGATCTTCTTCCGCCAAAGGGCTGAATGGCTGCTCAAGCAGGAAGGCATCGCCTACGATGTCATCGACAGCCTTGCTCATCTGCCCATCGGTTCGCTGGCCGCCTTCCACAAACAGGCCATGGCCATCGGCAGGATCAAGCCCACCGAGGACTTCACCCGGCTGGTGATTGGCTTCAAACGGGTCGCCAACATTGTGGGAGACAAGCCTGTCCAGACTGCCCCTGATTCCTCTGTCTTCACAGAGCCTGAGGAAACCGCGCTGTGGGAAGCCCACAGCTCATTGCGGGAAGCGCTGGACAAAGCGCTCTTCCAGAGAGACTTCCAGGCCGCTCTGATCGCCCTGGTCGACATGGGCCGTCCGATCGACAGCTTCTTTGACGCGGTGCTGGTGAATTGCGAGGATGAGATCACGCGCCAAAACCGTCACGCCCTCCTGGCAGAAATCAAGCGCCAGTTTATCAGGGTGGCGGATATCTCCAGGATTGTAATAGAAACCGAAAACGGAGCATAAATGATCGACACATTGAACAGACTCAAAGCCCGCGCCAAAGAAAAAGGCGGGACAGTTGTACTGCCTGAAAGCGCGGACGTGAGAACTCTGATCGGCGCTGCCGATATCTGTGGCCAGGGACTGGCCAAAGTCATCCTGGTGGGCGACCCCGTGACCGTGAAGGAAAGGGCCCACTCCACAGGTGTGAATATCGAGCGGGATGGCATCCAGATCATCGATCCCAACAGCTATCCCCGCATCGATGAATTTGCCAGCTGGTTTTATGAAAAGCGCCGCGATAAAGGACTCTGCCAGGAAATGGCAGCCAGCCTGGTGCGCAACGAGCTCTATTTTGGAGCTTTATTGGTCAAGTTTGGCATTGCCGACGGCATGGTTGCCGGGGCCGCCAACACCACCGGCAACGTGCTCAAAGCCGCTTTGCAGGTGGTGGGAGTGGCTTCCGGGCTCAAGACCGTCTCCAGCAGCTTTATCATGGTGGTGCCGGATTACTTTGGGGAAACCCGCCTCTTCAGCTTTGCGGATTGCGCCGTGGTGCCCAACCCCACCGCTGAACAACTGGCAGACATAGCCATCAGCACAGCTCAGACCCGCCGCGCTCTGTTGGATGACGAACCCCGGGTGGCCCTGCTCTCCTTTTCCACCCACGGCAGCGCCAAACATGAACTGGTGGACAAGGTATTGGAAGCCAGAGAGATACTCAAATCCCGCCAGGTTGATTTCCTCTTTGACGGAGAGCTGCAACTGGACGCGGCAATCGTGCCCAAGATTGCGCAGTCCAAAGCCCCCTCCAGTCCCATCGAGGGGCATGCCAACGTCTTGATTTTCCCGGACTTGCAGTCCGGGAACATAGGATACAAGCTCACGCAGCGACTGGCCAAGGCCGAAGCTATCGGTCCTGTGATTCAGGGATTGGCAGCTCCAGTCTGCGATCTTTCCAGAGGCTGCTCTGCTGAAGACATCACCAACACCGCCGTGCTGGTGTTGTTAATGTGCAATAATTCATAAGGAGGCCCATCATGGCGATCAAGCTTTCAAACCGCACCAAGCTCATCAAACCGTCGCCCACCCTCACTCTTTCCGCCAAAGCCAAAGAGATGAAGGATGCCGGCATAGACGTCATCAATTTCGGGGTCGGAGAGCCGGACTTTCCCACTCCGGAATACATCAAAAAGGCCGCTCATACCGCTCTGGATGACAATTTCACCCGCTACACCGCCAACGCCGGCATCATTGAGCTCCGCAAGGCCATCTGCGCCAAGCTGTCACGCGATAACGGCCTCATTTATGAGCCCAAACAGATATTGGTCTCTCCAGGCGCCAAGGCTTCTATCCTCAACATCCTGATCGCCGTTTGCGATAGCCAGGACCAGGTTTTGATGCCCGCTCCCTATTGGGTGAGCTATCCCTATCAGGCCATGCTGGCCAATGCCGAAGCCGTGATCATTCCCACCAGCGAAGCCGGACATTACAAGGTCACCCCCGCAGCCCTCAAAGCCTCCTGTGAAGCCAATCCCTGCGCCAAAGTGCTGCTGCTCAACTCACCCAACAATCCCACCGGGACTGTGTACACCCGCGAGGAGCTCACCGAACTGGCCAAAGTATGCATTGAAAAGAACTTGCTGGTAATCTCGGATGAGATCTATGAACGCCTGGTCTATGACGGGGTGGAACACGTTTCCATCGCTGCCGTGCTGCCTGAAATGATCGACCACACCGTGGTGATCAACGGCGTCTCCAAAGCCTATGCCATGACGGGCTGGAGGCTTGGCTACGCTGCCGGTCCTGCCCATATCATCGCCGCGGCCGGAAGGGTGCAGGAACATGCCACCTCCTGTGTGAACTCCATCACCCAGAAAGCCTGCGTCACCGCTCTCAACGAAGAAGATGATTCCATCGAAAAGATGCGGGCCGAATTTGAGCAACGCCGCGATTTTCTCTGCAACGAGCTGCACAAGATCCCCCACATCTCTTTTTTCAAGCCCAAAGGCGCCTTCTACGTGCTGCCAGACATCTCCTGGTACCTGCAAAACAACGATCAGGGCATCAAGGACTGCGACCAGTTCTGCTCCATCCTGCTGGAAAAATACCATGTTGCCCTGGTTTCAGGAGCTTCCTTCGGAATCGGTTGCGCGGTCAGATTCTCCTATGCCAACAGCATGGAAAACCTCCAGAAGGGTGTGCAGCGCTTTGCCACTTACCTTTCTGACCTGAGAAGCTGAAGAGGCATGCGATGAGAGATATTAATGAACGCGTGCGTGATCGCTGGGAAGGCCGCAAAGCCAAAAACAACAACTGGGTGCGGCTCATCGTCATGGTGATCATCCTGGTCGCCCTGATAGTGGGAATCAACTATTTAAACACTGCCGCCAGCCGGATGAGCAAAGCTCAGGCCGAGTTTATCGATTCCACCGCTGTGGACAGCACCGGGACCAGCAATCCATGAGCCTTGTAATCGTGGGCTCCGTAGCCCTGGACAGCATCAGCACCCGCTCCGGCAGCGTTTCAGAAGCCTTGGGCGGTTCTGCCGTCTATGCTTCCATCGCCGCCTCCTATTTTAGCGAGGTCCGCATCGTGGGAGTGGTGGGTGAGGATTATCCCCAGCGCGGCATCGATATCCTGAAAGCCCACAATGTGGGGTTGGACGGACTCGAGACCGTTCCCGGCAAAACCTTCCGCTGGAGCGGTAAGTATGAAGACTGGAACCATGCCGACACCCTGCTCACAGAGCTGAACGTGTTCGCGGGATTCAATCCCAAGCTGCCTCCCTGCTGCCGAAACTGTCGCAGTCTGCTGCTGGGTAACATCCATCCCAGCCTTCAGCTTCAGGTGCTGGACCAGATCGACAGCTATCAGTGGGTGGCCTGCGACACCATGAACTATTGGATCACCGGCGCTCCAGACTTGCTGGAACAGGTGATCCGCAGAGTGGACATCGTGTTTATGAACGAAGACGAGATCCGCCAATTTACCAGAAAAGATACCATCTTCAGTGCCGCCCGGGATATCCTGGAACGGGGCGTGAAGCTCGTGGTGGTGAAGCGCGGAGAGTATGGCAGCGTGTGTATCGGCAAAGATCACATGTATTTCGCTCCAGCCTATCCGCTGGAGAAGGTTGTGGATCCCACCGGAGCGGGAGACTGCTTCGCGGGAGGCTTCATGGGATATCTGGCTACCCGGGACACCCTCTCACCCGATGTCATCAGGGAAGCCGTGCTCAGGGGCACCGTCCTGGCCGCCAAAGACGTCTCCAGCTTCAGCGTCGATGGCATAATCCAACTGGACCAGAGCGGCATCAACACCATGATAGAGCAGCTTAAGGTGTGGACAAGATGAATTACGAACAATCTGGCGTCAACGTGGAAGCGGGCGAGCAGGCCGTGCGTGACATCCGCTCGCTGGTGAAGCGCAGCTACAACTCCAACGTGCTCAGTGAACTGGGTAGCTTTGGCGGGCTCTTCAGACTCGATCTGGCCGCTCATCCCAAACCAGTGCTGGTGTCCAGTACCGACGGTGTGGGCACCAAACTCCGCGTCGCCATTATGGCCGGAGTCTATGACACAATCGGACAGGACCTCGTCAACCACTGCGTCAACGACATCCTCGTCCAGGGGGCCGAACCCCTCTTTTTCCTTGATTACATTGGCATGAGCAGCATGGACGGCCTGATGGTGCACGACATCATCAGCGGCATGACCAGCGCCTGCCAGGCCAACGGCTGTGCCCTGATCGGTGGCGAAATGGCCGAAATGCCTGGCATATATCATGACAAAGACTTTGATCTGGTGGGCACCATCGTGGGCGTGGTGGACCAGGACCACATCCTCCCCGGCGATAAAGTGAGGGAGCGCGACCTGCTGATCGGTATCCCTTCCAGTGGTTTACATACCAATGGCTATTCTTTGGCCCGCGCCATCGTCTTCGATAAACTGGGCCTCAGCGTGGACAGCTTTGTACCGGAACTCAATGCCACGGTCGCGGAGCTTCTGCTCAGCGTCCATCGCAGCTATTTGGGTGGCCTGAAACCCTTCCTCACCCATCCTGGCCTGCATGGCCTGGCCCACATCACCGGGGGTGGAATTCCCGGCAACCTCAAAAGGATCATCCCCACTGGGTTGAGCGCTTATGTGAGCTATCCCATGAGCGAGGTGCCGCAGCTGTTTGGATGGCTCCAACACGCTGGCGGAGTATCCGATGCCGAGATGCGCAAAGCCTTCAACCTGGGGATCGGAATGATCGCCGTGGTGGAAGAAAACGCCGCGGAAGAGCTGCTCAATGCCACCGGCGGGATCATGATCGGAGAGATCGTCAGCAGCCGTGACCTCGATCCTCCCGTCCGCTTCATAGACTGACCAACCTCATCACAATCCAGGTTTTGCGTCAGGAAACTCCAACCAAATCCCCCTTTTCCTTCTGCTTCGCATTACGGACTCATTACGGACTCATTACGGACTAAGTCCGTAATGAGTCCGTAATAGGATGCGGAACGGATAAGGGAAGCAGGCAGATTGTGGAGAGATTCAGAATGATTTTGGGACGTGATTATGGAGCTGTTGACGCTTTGCCTCGGCCTTCGGCAAAAACTATCCAAAAAACTGCTTGACTATTTTGCTTATACCAGATTAACGTGACCTACCCCTGAAAGAGTATCCGCGTAGAATCACCACTTGATCAGGTAAGCTATTGCAAACAGAAATAATGCTTAGAGATAAGGGAGGTTTATCGATGCGTAAATATGCATTGATCCTGCTCATTCTGATCGGCAGCATGGCCTTGCTCAATGCCGCCACAACCGGCCGGCTCGCTGTCCGCGTTCGCGACAACGGCGGCAGGCCTATAGAATTTGTAAACGTTGCCGTCCTCCAAGGCGGCCGTTCCATCACCGGTGGCCAGACCAACAACAAAGGCACGGCCATCATCATCAACATCCCTCCCGGGTTTTACACCGTCAAATTCACCCTCATCGGTTTTGACACCTACACCTTCAATGATGTCCGCATTCAGGTGGACCAGACCACGTCCCTCTCTCCCGTTATGAATAAAACCGGGATCAGGCTCAACGCGGTCGTGGTTACCGCGGAGCAGGACCGGGTGGAAAAAGACAGGGTGGGATCCGCCAAACAGATCGAGATGACCAACATGTCCGACGTGGCGGTCTCCGATGTGGCCGGAGTGGTCTCCCTGCAAGCCGGTGTGACAAACATCGGAGGCGAGCTTCACATCCGGGGCGGTCGCGCCAATGAGGTGAACTACACCGTGGACGGTATGAGCGTTTCTGACCCCGTGGACGGTGGTTCCGCTCTGGGCGTGGACCTGGACGCGATCAGCGACATGAAAGTGATGACGGGTGGCTTCCCGGCTGAATATGGCAACGCTCAATCAGGCGTGATCAACATCGTCACCAAAGACGGAGATCCCTTCTATAGTGGCAAGATAGAATACAATACCGACCACCTGATCGGTTCCGGCCGCAATTCCGACGTCATCAAGTTTGCCTTCGGCGGTCCCGTCTGGCCTATTGGCAACGATGATCTCAAAGAAAAATTCACTTTCTACTTCAACGGTGGCGGTGAATGGCAGGACGGACGTCTCAAAGAATATTGGGTGGGAAACCCCAACCGGGACTACGTTTACAACGGCGTCCAGCTCCTGGAATATGAATACGAGCCCTATGATCCCTATGAAGACAGAAGCAGCATCCTGGGCGTCGATCTGGGAAACCGCAATTACAACGGCTACAATATAAACTTCAAGACCAAATACGTCTTCAACCCTACCCAGAGGATCACCTTCGCCATGCGAGGAGACCGCAACTATGACCACAGCTTTGCCTATAACTGGCGTTACGCCCTGCATCACTACAACATCAGCGAAGTAAAGCAGAGCCAGTACATCGGCACCTACGACCACGTCTTCAGCTCCTCCATGAACCTCAAGCTCAAAGCCAGCTTCTACCAGAAGACCAGTGTTGCCGGTCCCCGCGGTATCGATCGCAACAACTATCTCTACCGCAATCCGATCGAAGCCGACACCTATGTGGATAACGTCCTCATGGGAGATTATGGATATTCCAGCGTGGACAACAACGCCGACGGCATCTACGATGAGGGATTCCTGCCCGCCAGCTTCTGGACCTACCGCGTCTCCGGAGTGGAAGATCCGCGCGCCATCACTGGCTTTGTAGCCCCTGGCACTATCAGCGACAGCTTTGTAGACGACGTCACTTCGTCCACCAACCTCCGCGCCGATTTCGAGTATCAGGTCAACGAGACCCACCTGGCCAAGACCGGGCTTGAGATTATCAAGCACAACATCGAAAAGAACCAGCTTCAAAGCTTCCTCACGATCTATGAAGACAGGCGTCAGGCCAGTCTTAACCGCGTTTACGACAGCATCAATCTGGCCTCCTGGAATCCCGGCGACCCCATCCCCAGCCAGCTCTATGACGTGTTCGTGACCGACGACGGCGTCAAGATCCCCATCTACAAGCCGGAAGACTATTTCCGTGCCGCTCAGGAAGCATCTGGAAAGCGGGACGGCTACCAGGCCGAACCCTGGCAGATGGCCTGGTATCTCCAGGACAAAATGGAGTGGGAAGGCATGATCGTGAACGCCGGCCTGCGCTTTGATTTCTGGTATCTGGGCAGCCAATATAAAGTCTTACAGGATAACGGCAGCTTCCGGACCGTGGATTTTGACTCCAACGAGCGCTTCCAGGCTATGCTTTCACCCCGCCTGGGTGTGTCCCATCCCATCACAGAGCGCGACGTGCTGCGTTTTGCCTACAACTATCAAAACCAGCTCCCGCAGATGCAGTTCATCTTCACCAGCAAGACTCCCGCCGACGCCAATGTCTCAGACACAGCTATCACAGTGGGAAATACCAGCCTGGAGCCTCAGATCACCGTCACCTACGAAGTGGGCCTTTCCCACCAGCTTTCGGATGACTATGTGATCGACATGACTGCCTATTACAAGAACCTCTATAACTACGTGAGCACCGTCAAAGAGAAGAAACCCGGTGAAGAACAGATCACCTGGTACAAATTCATCTCCGAAGACTACGGCTCCGCCCGTGGTATCGACATCCAGCTGGAGAAGGCGCTCTCCAATTTCACCAACTGGACCATTGCCTACTCCCTCGCCTGGGCCCAGGGCAACAACTCCAGCACCGTCATCCAGGATGAAATGACCAACCTGCGTGAGTTCCCTCTGGATTGGGACGTACGCCACAACCTCAATACCAGCTTCACCTTCCGTATCGGCAAGGGTGAGGAATTCTTTGTGCCCTTCACAAACTTTATCCTGCCTCTGGATGATTTCAGCGCCAACCTCACCTGGAGCTTTGCCTCCGGTTCTCCCTATACTCCTCAGGCAGAAATCGGCACCAACTTCCTGGATACAAATTCCCTCCGCAAGGATTGGACCAATCAGGCCAACCTCAGGATATCCAAAGGCATCACCCTGCCCAAGGATATGAGCATGAGCGTATTCCTGGATGTGGAAAATCTCTTCAAGACCAAAAACGTCCTCACCGTCTACCCCCGTACCGGTTCCCCTTATGAAACAGGAGAAGATATCTCGGACTCCACGACCGGTTACACTTATCCCGAGGTCGCCTACGTTTACGACCGGGCGATCAGAAACCCCGGCTATGTGAACAACCACCGTGGTGTCACGCTTGGCCTGTCATTTAAATTCTAAATTTCAATTCCTAAGGAGGAATCACATAATGAACAAGAAAACCACATGGATAGTACTGCTGATCATGGCGATGACCATGTTGTTCGCGGTCCTGGGAGCCCAGGAAGCCGCAGCGGAAGTAACAGAAGAAGCTGCAAGTGGAAGCAAGAACATCGCCGAGTTTGTGTTTGGCAGCGGAATGGTGAAATGGTTTAAAGACGGCGGATGGGCCATGTGGCCGATCCTGCTGGTGACCATCTATGGCATGGCCTACGTCATCTGGAAGTTCATCGCCCTCATCCACGGCAAGATCAATCTCAACAACTTTTTGGGACGCATCGTCCCTCTGATAAAAGACAAGAAGTATAAAGAAGCGGTGGAGCTGGCCGCCAAGACTCGTGGTCCTGTCGCCGCCATGCTGCATGCAGGTCTTGTGAAAGTGGACAGAGGCGTGGACGCGGTTGAAAAGAGCATGGAAAACGCCGCCATGATCGAGATGAGCTATCTTGAGAAAGGCTTTTTGGAACTCTCAACCGCCATCACTTTGGCTCCCATGTTGGGATTCCTGGGTACGGTGTCCGGTATGATCTCCGCTTTTGATGCTATCGCGGCTGCCCGTGCGGTTGATGCCACCATTGTTGCCTCCGGTATCAAGATCGCTTTGATCACCACAGAAGCCGGTCTGATCGTTGCTATCCCTGTCCAATTCTTCAACAATATCTTCACGACCATGGTGGACGGCCTGGTTATCGACATGCAACGCGCCTCCGAGAAAGTCATTGAAGCCCTGATCGAGTCCTGATAGGGGGTAGAGATGAAAGTCGGCCGCAAGAGGAAAGGCAAAGCCGAGATACCGACGTCGTCGATGTCCGACATCGCCTTTCTGCTCATTATCTTCTTCATGGCGACCACCAAGTTCGACGTGAAGGAAGGTGTCAAGCTTGTCCTGCCCGCGGCAGCTCCGGAAAGTGCTCAGCAGGCAGAGACCATCCAGTTGGGAGATGACAAGATGACTCGTCTTCAGATCACAGCGGACGGCAGTATCGCCATCAACAAGGATGGTGCCCGCAAGATCGACAATGCCGAGTTGGATAGCATCATTCAACAGAAGCTGAGGGTAAACGATCAGATGATCTTTAAAGTGATCACCGACCGTGAAGCTCAGTACAACGAAATGATCCGGGTAGTGGACAGACTCAAGGCCCAAAAAGCCGAGAAGATCTCTCTATCCACAAACTAAAGGAGCTCAGGTGGCAAAGATCAAACAAACCAAAAAACGTGAAGCCTTTATTCCAACCGGCTCCATGTCCGATATCGCCTTCCTGCTGCTGCTGTTCTTCATGGTTTCCACCGTGTTTGTCCAGGAAAAGAAGTTTTGGGTGGAGCGGGACCGTTGGCCCGTCGCGCAAAGCATCGAGCGCATCCCCCGCAACAACACCACCACCATCTACGTGATGAAAAACGAGACTATCCTCCTGGATGATGTCCCCACCAAGATCGAATCTGAAGAAGACGTCATGGTTGCCAATGCCCTCCGCGGCAAGAAATCCGAAAACCCGGAAATCGTGGTTTGTTTCAGAACAGACCGGGAGACCAAGTATGGCGCCATGTCCGACGTGATGCGTCAGCTTCAGAACGCTGAAACTCTGGTAGTGGCCTTTGAGGCCCAAAAGCGGCAATAGAGGCGCGATATGGTGAATAGATACTACGATTGGAAAGACGTCGCCAACGCCCAGTTTGGCAAAGCAGTAACCCTGTCTTTGGTGTTGCTTACCTTCGTTATGTTGGTAACCCCCAACATCGAAGCCCGTAAACAGAAGTTCACCGCCTCTCAGACTGAGCTGGTGGACATCCCCATGGAAGAGCGGGAACGCCTCGAGCCCCCACCCACCGAAGTACAGATCGAGGTGCCCATCGTGATCAGCGACGAGCTCAGCTCAGACAATGATCCCGCCCTCACTGCCAAGTATGAACAGGCCCTGGCTGAGATCGGCAACATCCGTTCCACCACGGCTTCCAGCCTTACCAGGGACGGCGAGATGGTAAACTTTGTCCCCTACGATGACCCCCCTGTGATCATCGGTGAGTTGAAACCGGTGTACCCGGATTTTGCCAAACGTGCCAGAGTTCAGGGAACCGTGGTGCTCAACGTGGAAGTGTTCAAAGACGGCAGCGTGGGCAACATCACCGTGCAGCGCTCTGTGACTGGTCTTGACGACGCCGCTATCGATGCCGTCAAGAAAATTCGCTTCCAGCCTGGCAAAAGCAGTGGTCAACCTGTGGATACCACTGTGATCATACCTGTTGATTTTAGACTAAATTAGAATATTGGGAGTAATGTATGAAGTTTAGTAAGATAGCATTCTGCCTCCTCGTGATCGCGCTGATCCCTATCACCGTGTTCGCGGCCAAGGTTGAATCTACTGCCGGAACAAAAAAACTCGACCTCTCTAAGTACCACAACGTGGGAAACATCTGGTTGCGCGTGAGTAACTACGGATTCTTCGGTTCCGGGGATGACGTCGTACCCCAGTATCCTTCTCTGGAGTACCCCGGTGGTAGCGGTATCGACTACCTCTACCAGGGCGCTCTCTGGTTTGGGGCCAAGAAATACCGTCGCGACGACGCGGGCCGTAAGCTCTTTTGGAGAGCCTTAAATCCCAGTGCCGACAGCACCGGGACAGTATATGAGGGCAGTCCGGACTGGCGTCCCTGGATGAAGCCCGTGGTGGATACCCTGCTCACGGTTGGGTTCGACGGAGACGCCGACCTCTATGAGTTTCTGCCTGCCTACAATCCTCTGGTGGCAGGTAATGCCAACGCGGTGGATATGTATAATGCCTGGAATGTGCTGGATGAGATTGCCTCAGCCAGTACCAGACAGCAGAAACGCGCTGAGGATGACGATGGCGACGGGATCATCGACGAAGACTTTGCAGGCTATACTTTCCCCCTGAGGGTTGGCACGGAATTGCCCACCCAGTTTTCGGGCTTTGGGGGCCAGTTTATCCACCAGACGAGCAACTTCAACATCATCAACGAGGGTTACAACGCCGAGATCTGGTTCCCGCTGGGATTCATGAATCTGGCCGATCAGAGCTATCCCAGCTTCGCTTTCTCTGCCCCACACGATGATGACGGTGACGGCCAGATCGATGAAGACGGAGCTCCCGTGTCAGAGCAGGACTTTATCTCATATTACTATGATTATTGCCCTCTGGGGACTGTGGGAGACCGTGATCTGGGACAATCCCGGAGCTTGAACAGGCACTATCCTCTCAAGGTGCGGATCCGCCAGATGTCCTACCAGTGGAGCTATGACTACATCAAGAACCTGGTGTATGTGGAATTCAACATCACCAACATGAACATCGCCACTCAGGACACTCTCTTTGACTGCGCCATGGGGATCTATATGGATGCCGACTGCGGTCCTCAGAGCATGGGTTCTGAAAAAGCATCGGACGACCTCTCCGGATACGTCAAGGGTACCGGTTATGAATTTGCCTATACTCACGACGCCGATGGCGATGGCGGGTTGACCACCGGTCTGGTGGGTGCCCGCGTTTGTACCCCCGATCCAGAACAGCTCAGATTCCACTGCTGGTATTGGAAGGTGGGAGACGGTCCCGATGATGGCAACCCCTATAATCTCAGCCCTGCCCCAGCCCGAACGGCAAACGAGAAGTATTGGCTGCTCACGGGACGCAATCCCAACGAGACCAAATTCCAGCCGCTCAGACCCGAACAGGATGACATCACGGAATACGTGCAGCCCTCACCCAACGATACCCGTTTCCTCTTTTCCTTCTACGGAGACATGCAAGGTGTGACCAACCCCAGCGATGCTTCCTGGAACCTGGCCCCGGGCCGCACCATGAAGATCGTGGTGGCTGTGTTCCCTGGTGACAACAAGGAAGACCTCAAGCGCACGGCCCGTTGGGCCAAAGAGATCTACGGCGACGCCCAGACTCTGGTCAACGTGGTGCTGCCTGACACCTTCCCCCACTACAACCCGCCCGAACCACCTGAAATCCCCAAAATGTTTGCCGAGATGATGGATGATGGCAGCCGGATCGATGTGTATTGGGACAACCGCAGTGAATTCAGCGAAGATACCAAGACCGTGTCCAGTGCCGTGATCGGATGGCAGAATCCTGCCAGTCCCGCCTTCCTGCCAACTCTGGACAGCGATCCAACCTTCATCGACTATAGCGGCTACCCCGCCGAGTTCCAACCAAATCCTCCCAACTGGAACATGAACGCCACCGTCAATCCTTACACCGCTTATCGCCTCCGGCACGACTTCCAGGGTTACACTCTCTGGGGACGCAGTGGAAGCGGATCTCAGGAAGACTGGGTTATGATGGACCGCTGGGACAAGATGGAGACCAATCAGGACCTTCTCGACTATGACGTAAACATCAACAGCGTCCATGCCGATACCCTCTATGTGAACTATGGAGGATATCAGGGTATTGAGAAGGGGCTTCCCAATCTCACCACGCCGACATCGGCAAACCCCTGGTTCCCTCCCTCTCAGTTCGGTAATTACTACAAGTATAACGATCAGTATGACTTGGTGGCCAACCCGGCTGACCACTTCTATGGCAGGCCGATCTATGATCCCGCCAAGGATTACAATCCAGCCATGCTGGCAGATGCCAACGCGATTGCTGCTGCCAATGACGGCAAGCCCGCGGAATACATCCGTCAACTGCAGGCCCGCCTCTTTAAACACCCTGAAATGCGCACCGATATCTATGACGAGCTGATGGATTCCAAGCTGATCCCGCTGCCCGGTCATGGAGGTCAGGTGGCAATTGGGGATGCTGATGATCTCGAAGTTCTGAAGAAGAAGCGGCTGGCCCGTCGCTATTATCAATCCGCCATTCAGTACCCCCGCAAAGGCGTTGAATACTATGTGGCCGTCACCGCTTACGACCGTGGCATTCCTGCCAACGATCTGAACTTCCTGGAAACCGGTCGCGATGCCGATGCCAACATGAAGGTCTTCTTCCCTGGCACCATTGCCAAGAGCAACATGGACAAGATCTACGTGGTGCCCAATCCCTATATTGGGCGCAGCCAGTTTGACGGACGCCGCGAAGGCGACACCAAGGGTGACAAGAGCCGCCGTCTGTGGTTTGTAAACCTGCCCATGCGCTGCACCATCCGGATCTACACTCTGGCCGGAGACCTCGTGGACACCATCGATCACGACGGTTCCTACCAGGCTGACGTGATCACCGTTTCGAAAGCGGCCACCCAGGGCATCGCCGCCAGCGGCATGCACGATTGGGACCTGCTCTCCAAAAACCGCCAGATCATAGCCCCCGGAGTATATCTCTACTCCGTGGAAAACCGGGCCGATAACAAGACCAAAGTCGGCAAATTTGTGATCATCAAGTAGAGGAGGAATTGTGAAAAAGATAGCTATCCTAATCGTCGCGCTGGTAATCATGCTTCCCATGGCTTTATCCGCAAAACCGTTTGGCAAGACCGGGACGGCCGCGCTCCAGTTTCTGAAGCTGGGTGTGGATGCCCGTGCCATTGGAATGGGTGAAGCCTACACCGCCGTGACGGACGATATTTCCTCCACTTTCTGGAATCCCGCCGGTCTGGCCCCCGCCACGCAAAATCAGGCCTTTTTCTCTCATACAAACTGGCCTGCCAATATCTACCACGAATACGCCGCCGCTTCTTACACCAACGGTGTCACCACCTTTGCCGCCTATGGTTCGGTGCTGCACATGGACAAGATCGACATCACGGACGAGGATTTCTTCGGCCCCACCGGCGAGCAATTCACCAACAGCAGTATGGCCTTTGGGCTGAACTACGCCCAGGTCTTCACAAACAAGTTCTCAGCCGGGCTCGGTATCAAGTATCTGCGCGAGAATCTCTATGAGTTCTCGGTCAACAGCTATGCTTTCGACGTCGGCTCCATGTACAACACCGGCTGGAAAAACGTCAAGATTGGTATGGCCCTGCGCAACTTCGGCCCTGATATCCGCTATCTGGTGGACGATGACGAAGACGGCAGCAACGATGAAGACCCCTTCGATCTCTTCGATAACGATGGCGACGGTCTCATAGATGAGGATGGACAGGAGTTGGACAGCAAGATCCCCATGAGCTTTTCTCTGGGCATCAGCGGAGACATCCAGCGCACCGACACTACTCACTGGATCGCGTCTCTTCAACTCGATAATGTCATAGACCGGATGGAAACCTGGAACCTGGGAACCGAATACAAGATGAACAACCTCTACCTGAGGGCTGGGTATCAGTTCAATTATGATACCAATGGCCTCAGTGCCGGGTTGGGTTATCAAATCGCCTCCAGCTTTGCCATCTTCAACATTGATTACGCTTACACCGATATGGGCCCCCTGGCTGAGAATCTCTTCAAGAGTGCTCACCGGTTGTCTATCAAAATGAGATACTAATAAATAATGGAGGAACCAATGAAAAGACTCTTATTGGTCATTATGACACTTAGCCTCCTGCTCAGTCTGGCTTACGCCAAAGAGATGCAGGCAGGCACAAACCTCAAGCCGCTCGATACCCCTCAGGGGATCAGGATGCCCAGCACCCGTGACGTACCGGCTTACACATTCACCCGGCTCCCCACCGGCATCATTGTAAATTATTACGACTACATGATCGGCTCCTACAACGGCCTGCCTTTGAGGGTGATCCCATCCTCAGCAGGTGGCGGATACTTCATGACCTATCATGGTCGCCGTCAGCCCACCAGCACCCGTCGTGCCTTCTACACCTATTTGGATGCCCAGGGCAACGTGGTATCAAACAACGAGATCACCTCTGTCCAGAATAATGAGGGCTATTCCACTGTTTCCGTGGACCCCATCTCCGGAAAGCCCCTGTATGCCTGGCATGCCAACGTCGATGCCGATGCCGAGTATGAAGTCCAGTTTGTATCAGACGCCTTCATGGCTGGATTTGCCGGACTGTGGAACGACATCCAGATCGTGGCGGACGGTCCTGTAACCATCACCTCCCCCAGTGGAGTGACCACCACCACCAATGAATTCATCTGGCCCACCCTGCAGATCGGTCCTTCACCGGTTGCCGGAAAGCGCCGCGCCTATGTGGCCATGCGCAATTCCGTGACCAACACTGCCGGTCCCAGCGAGAACCTCTATATCGCCTATGCCGATTTCAACGGCGACGATATCGAAAACGGAGTCTCATTACAGTGGAGCCACACCAGCATCCCTGAAATGAACCAGTGGAACGTGGATGCCACCTGGCGTCGTCCTTTCCATGCCCTCACTACCGACGAAGCCGGAAACCTCTATTATGCGGGTTACCACTTTGCCACCGAAGCAGACGGCACCACTGATATCGATGAAGAAGATATCGACGTCTTCATCTGCCCCAACTATGGCGAAGGCACCTGGACCCGGCTGGATTACTGGAGTGATCTGGCCACCTGGAATCCCCCCGAAGCCGCTGGCAGCACCGTGGGCTATTACACCGATCCAGACAACGGAGATATCCCCTACACCAACGACCAGCTCTCCTTCAAGCTGGCCAACAGCTCCCACATCAATGCCTCGGTAGACCAGCAAGGCCGCATTCACGTCTTTGGCGTGTGGGCCCTTTCAGCCTTTAACGGCTATTACTATCCCGCCCTGCAGTTTGTGAAAGAATTCGTGTTCGATCCAGCCACTCAGCAGGTCAATATCAAAGAAGTCTATCCCCAGAAGCCGGCTGCCGACAATGTGAATAGCTGCTTCACCCCTTGGGATATAGAAGCTCCCTTTGGTCAGGTGGATGAATACGGTGATGACGGTGCCGGCGGATTTTATCCCCTCATGGTCACAGACTGGCCCTTCCCCCACTGGGATACCACTGCTCATGCCGATGCTATGCTCTTCCACTACAACAACACCAAGATCACCGATGCCAACAATGAAGGCATGATGGTGGCCGTGTGGCAGAACGCCGATCGCGCCAGAATGTTCAACTACTATTCCGACACCGATTACAGCGCCTATGCCAACACCCCCGAGATCTGGATCTCCGTGAGCCCCAATAATGGCGCGCTCTGGAGCGAACCCATCGTGTTGAACAATGTGGATACTCCTGAACTGGCCGGGAAGAAACCCATGTGGGCCTATCCTGCCGATCAGGTGATCTTCACCGGCATGCAGGGCAACCAGAAGGTCGGAAAGATCGGTCTCATGTTCTACGACGACTACACCTGGGGCTCAAACGCCATTACTCCTTCCTATCACCCGACTCCGGACGGTGGCGAAGTGATGTTTATGGAACTGCAGATTGTCTTCCCCTATGGCGTGGACAACGATGATCCTGCCGTGACTCCCACCCAGAATCTGCTGGGCCAGAACTACCCCAATCCCTTCAATCCCAGCACCACCATCAGCTTCACCATGCCCAAGACCACCAACGTCAACCTTTCCATCTACAACGTGAAAGGCCAGTTGGTCAATACCCTGGTCAACGGCAGCAAGGCTTTTGGCAACCACAGCGTGGTCTGGAATGGAAAAGATGTCAATGGCAACGACGTGCCCAGCGGAATCTACTTCTATCGTCTGAGCACCGACGACAGTGTCGAAACCAAGAAAATGATGCTGATGAAATAATCCTGGGTCAGCAGACCAATATACATAGCGCCGGAGTGATCCGGCGCTTTTATTATATGGTATGGAAGCTGGACTCGCGGGGCCGGGTTGTGTGCAAAAGAACACCCTAAGCGGGAATAAGTTTTGCTTGACACATAGAGCCACTTGGTTTGTCTGGCAGACTGAAGGGGATTATACCGCCAGCGGTTTGAAAACCTCTCAGTTTAAAGCAAATAGATATTAACTTAAGACAAGGAGAACTTATGCGCATCAGTATGCCGAGATTCCTGCTCCTGTTGGCCTTTATGGTAATGGCACTTTCTGCCAACGCTGTTGTGAGCGAATATTCGTTCACCAGTGCGGCGGGTACCTACACCGAGATCACAGGAGGCACTATCCTGGGTAGCAACCTGAATGACGATGAAAGCTTCAACGCCATTCCCCTGGGATTCACCTTCACTTACAACGGTGTAGCCTACACCGAGATCAGCATTCAGACCGATGCCTTTTTGGCCTTCGGTCCCACTGTTACAAACAGCACCCTTGCCATCAGCAGCTCAACCGGCACCAACAACGTCGTGGCTGCCCTAAACAGAGACATTATGAGCCGTGATAATGGCGAGCTTTCATACCTGCTTAGCGGCACCGCCCCCAATCGCGTCTTCACGATCCAGTGGAAAAACTATAAACGTATTCCCACCGCGGCAGCTAACGATGTCTTTAATTTCCAGATTCAACTGCTGGAAGGCAGCAACCAGATCAAGTTCGTTTATGGCGCCTTTACTGTCGTAAACGTCACCACAGCCCGCACCGTTCAGGTGGGCCTGAGGGGTGATAGCAACACCGACTTCAACAACCGCACCACCCAGACCGATTGGTCTGCCACAGTGGCCGGAACCGCCAACAATGCCAACTGCTGGATTACCGATACCATTTTCCCGGCCAGCGGGCTTACCTTCACCTTCGCTCCTGCCCAGCAGGGTACTCCTCCCAATCCAGCCCAGACCCCCAACCCCGCCAACAATGGCGTCAACGTGGCCATCAATGCCAACCTGACCTGGATGAGCGGTGGCGGTACTGTGGTTGGATACAGGATCTATCTGGGAACGGACAATCCACCCACCAACATCGTCAATGGTACTACCATCACCAATCCCGTCTATGACCACCCCACCAATTTTACCTACAACACGATGTACTACTGGAAAGTAGTGCCATTCAACACCGATGGCGATGCTCCCGATTGCCCGGTCTGGCAGTTTACCACTCTGGCAGATCCCACCATCACCACCTATCCCTACGAGCAAAACTTTGATACACTGACCGTCCCCGCTTTACCTCTGGGATGGAGCACCGTCAACGCGAACGCCGATGCCTACACTTGGGAAAGCTTTGCCGGAACGGCCCAGAGCACTCCCAATTCCATGCGGATTCGCTACAATGCCTCGCTTGCCATGGATGACTGGCTGATCACTCCCCCCATGCAGTTTACCGCCGGCACGATGTACCTGCTGAGCTTCTGGTACAGGGCCAACAGCGCCACCTATCCGGAAGCCCTCTCGGTCTTCTGGGGCAACGAGCCCACTGCCGCAGCCCTCACCAATCAGCTGTTCAGCAACAGCAACATTACCAATGCCACCTATCAGGAGGCCACTGCCACTTTCCAGCCTACCGCTGCCGGGACCTACTACATTGGCTTCAAGGGCCACAGCCCCGCCAATATGTTCTACCTCTATCTGGATAGTGTCACCATTTCCGAAATCACGGACATCATCGATCCTCCCAACAACCTCACCGCCACCGTGAACGGAAATGACGTGCACCTGGCCTGGGAAGCTCCCGGAACCCCTCCTCCTCCCCCTCCCGGATTCAATGATGGCTTTGAGACCTATGACGATTTCGCCCTCACTTTCGCCCCCTGGACGACTGTGGACGTAGACATGAGCACCACCTACGGCATGACCGGGATCACCTGGCCAAACTCTTATGCCGCACAAGCTTATATGGTATTCAACCCCAGCACCACTACTCCCGCCGTCACCGATCTCACCGCTCACAGCGGATCCAAGATGGCCGCCTGCTTTGCCAGCACCACTCCTCCCAACAACGACTGGCTGATCAGCCCTCCCATCTCAATCGGCAGTGCCAGCACCGTCCTCAGCTTCTGGGCCAAGAGCTACACCGCTCAGTATGGTTTGGAACGCTTCAAAGTCGGTATCTCCATGGGCGGAACCGCTCCGGCTGACTTCACTATCATCAGTGGCGCCAACTATATCCAGGCCCCCGTGGACTGGACCCAGTACAGCTATCCCCTCAGCAGCTACAACGGTCAGACCGTCCGTTTCGGTATCCAGTGCCTGTCCAACGACGCCTTCATCTTCCTGGTGGACGATGTCTTCGTCGGTGCGCCCACCCGCGAGAACGAGACCTTGTTTGCCGTCAATGCCAGCTCCCCTGTGGGACGCGGCACCCGTCAGACCGGCACTCCCGTTCCTGCCGTCACCGTTCCCACCAGAGACCGTGACCTGCTGGGCTACAAGATCTATCGTGACAACGTGTTGATCCAGACCATCAACAGCCCCACCACCCTTGTCTTTGACGATATGGACCTGGCTGTGGGCACCTACAGCTACACCGTCACCGCTTACTATACCGGTGGAGAATCAACTCCCGCCGGCCCCGTGACCGCTCAGATCTACCCGCCCAACAATCCTCCCACCGATGTTACCGCCACTGTGGAAGGCAACGATGTGACCATCAACTGGGAGAGTCCCGAAACCCCGCCTACCGGTCAGTGGATCACCTGGTGCCAGGATGTGCTTGGCAACTCCATCGGCACCAATGCCGCCGTGACCTTTGATGTGGCCCATCGCTTCACCCAGGCTGACCTTGCCGCCGTGGCCGGTGGCACCATCAGCCAGGTCAAGTTTGTGCCCGCTCATGAAGCCTGCGTCTATACCGTGAAAGTATGGACCGGCGGCTCAGCCACCAATGCCGGTACCCTGGTATCCTCTCAGGTAGTCACCGCTCCCATCATCGATGCCTGGAACATCGCGGTGCTCAATACCCCAGTCCCGATTCCCAGCACCGGCGACGTCTACATCGGCTTCGAAGTAAACACTCAGGGCGGCTATCCTGCCGGTTGCGACAGCGGTCCCCATATTGAAGGCAAAGGCAACATGATGTATTTCGAGGGAGCCTGGACCACTCTGACCGCTCTGGCCCCCACCCTTACCTACAACTGGCTGGTCCAGACCTTTGTGAGCACCAGCACTGGTATGAAGCAGCTGGAGCTCAAGCCCATCGTAGAAGCTCCGCGTCCCAGCTATCCCAAAGCCGAACTGGCCGTCTATCACAAGGATATCGAGACCCGTCCCGTGACTGGATTCAAGATCTATCGTGATGGCGTCCTGCTTACCACGATCAACGATCCGCTGGCCACCACCTATACCGATATGGACCTTCCCAATGGCACCTACACCTATGGCGTGACCGCCCTCCACACCGGTGGGGAATCAGTTCCCGCCACCGTGCAGGTGACCGTCAACGTCCAACTGGCCGAGATCGTGTTCCAGGATGGCTTTGAGACCTACGAAAACTTCGCCAACCTCTTTGCCCCCTGGACCCTGCTCGATGTCGATCTTTCCGCTACCGATGGAATTACCGGGATCGACTTCCCAGGTTCAGCCGCTCCGATGGCCTATATCATCTTCAATCCCAGCGCTACGACGCCTCCGATCACCACTCTCGCTGCTCACGGTGGGGCCAAGATGGCTGCCAGTTTTGCCGCCACCACCCCTCCCAACAACGACTTCCTGATCACTCCGCGCGTCCAGCTTGGCACCAACAGCGCCATCAAATTCTATGCCAAATCCCACACCGCTCAGAATGGACTGGAGAGATTCCGCGTGGGCGTGTCTCTGCTTCCCACTATTCTGCCGCAGGGATTCCAGTGGATCAACGGTGAATATACCGAAGCTCCCATCGCCTGGACTGAGTATGTGTTTGACCTCAGCGCCTATGACAATCAGACCGTCCGCGTGGCCCTCCGCTGCGTCTCCAACGATGCCTTCGTGTTTTACGTTGATGATTTCAGCCTGCACAGCAATGGCGGTATAATCGTGGACAACGACGATCCTACCATTCCCACCATCGGTACCAGATTGCAGGGCAACTATCCCAACCCCTTCAATCCTGAAACCACCATCCGCTTCAGCGTCAAGGAAGCCACTCCCGTCACCATCGAGATCTACAACACCAAAGGTCAGCTGGTGAAGACCCTCATCAACGAGGCCAAGGAAGCCGGCAACCACAGTGTGGTTTGGAATGGCAAAGACAACTCCGGTCGCTCCGTATCCAGCGGCGTCTATTTCTACAAGATGAACGCCGGCAAATACAGCAGCACCAAGAAAATGATCATGATGAAGTAAAGCCGCTTCGTCAGAGATAACATCGCGCCCTGGTTTCGACCGGGGCGCTTTTCTTTTGGGGGGTCTTTTTTTTCAGATGGAACCTATG
>JAGOIY010000069.1 GCA_017995405.1 Candidatus Cloacimonadota bacterium | reverse complement strand
TGATCAGACAAGTCCTGTGAATGGTTTTATTAACACAGAGAAAAGCAGAGGTTTGACCAGAGAAAAGCAGAGGTTTCTTTTACAGAAAAAAGAGGAACAGAGGGAAAGAGTTATTTGAGGGACAGAGATTTATAATGAGAGGTGGTATGTCTGAATGCGCTTTTTGTCAAGTTTACCCCCAATTCTCAATTCTCAATTCTCAATTGTCAATTCTCAATTGTCAATTCTCAATTCTCTGTCCCTCTATCCCTCTGTTTTAAAAAAGGAAACCTCTGCTTTTCTCTTTTCAAACCTCTGCTTTTCTCTGTGTTTTAACGTTATGCGTTACGGGTTAGCCCGCTCCCCAGACCATCTCAACCATTCATGATCAGCGAGATCTGCGTGCCAATCTGCGAAATCCGCGGGAAATATAACCTCTAAACCGTCTCTACCGACCCCTACATCTCCTCCATGTGCTCCAGCAGCGCCACCACTTTGCGGTTGTAATCCTCTGGCTGCACATCTCCCAGTCCCTCCAGCAGCTTGACAAAGACGGCTTTATCGGGAGTTTTGAATTTGAACATATCCCCCTGGGGAAACATCTTGCGGATCAATGTCATCGATTCTTTAATTCTCAGGCTCTCTACTTCCTCCCCCCGGGCCGAGAGCATGGCAAAAAGAGTGCCGAGTCTCCAGGTCATCGTCTTGGCGCAGATAGCGTTAAAGTAGATTCCCAGCAGCGGGATGTTGCCCATGAATTTATCAAAGGCGATATCCACAAAGATTTCGCTCACGATCCCGCCGATGATCTTGGTGGCCACGTCCCGGTTGATGTTGCTGCGTCCGTAAATATCTCTAATTCTATCCCACATAGGCACATAGATAAGTGGGATCACGGCGATGTCCGCCGCGATGGTGATAGGCCAACCAAAGATGCCGCTGAGGGCCTGGGCGGTGGTGTTGTCCTCGGCTTTGGACCTGATCATTTGATACGCTTTCTTGTGGAGCTGGTCTGGCATTTCGATACCTCAAACTTTTTTCTGATAATCTAAGCAGATCTTCCCTTTTAGCCACCTATACTCCACCTATGCCTCTCCTTTACCTCTCCTTTGCTTTGGCACAGGTGGAGGGGAGGAGGTGCAGAGGAGCAGCAAAGCCTGCTGGAAGGGCATCTTCGGGGTGTAACAAAAGCATGGCTGTCAATGGAACCGGGTTGCAAACCAGTACCTGAGGCCGCAAACAGCCTTTCGGGCAGATTTAGCTTGACACATATCCAAGGCCGGAGATTTTGACGCAACTAGTCAAGACGGCAGCATAGCCGTCAGCCAGAGAATAGTTTGCCGCCGCGCGGCTCCGGATAGCTACCCATGGTTAGCTATTTTTTTTGATGTAAAACGCTTATGAAATAAAGGGAAACACAATGGAATACTATCGGGTACAGATCGAAGAAATCGCCAAGCGTATCTGCAGCGAGAAGCATTTGGCCCTCTACGACATCGATGAAAAGATGAGCGGCAAGGGCCGCATCATCACGGTGTACCTCACCAAAATCGGTGGCGTCACCCTGGATGAGTGTGCCAGCTTCAGTCGCGCTTTGGGCGCGGAACTCGAGGAGTTTGACTTGATCCCGGAGCGTTATTACCTGGAAGTTTCTTCTCCCGGCGTGGAACGTCCCCTCAAGCTTAAAAGCCACTATGTGAGCGCCATCAACGAAAAGGTGGCGGTCCAGTTCAACGACGGCGAAGAAAAGAAGAGCGTGATGGGTACGCTCACGGTGGTAGATCAGGATGAGATCACCATTGATGACCGGGGCACTTTGCACCTGATCCCTTTCAAGCAGATCAGTCGTGCCAAAACCGTGTATATACCCGATTGGAGTGAGACAGATGAGCGCTAACATATTGGACGCGGTGATCAAGCTTGCCGCCATCAAACAACTGGACAAAGACCAGATTCAGCGGATCATAGAAGAAGCTATCTTCAGCACCTTGGAAAAGCGTCTGGGTCCCGATAACGAACTGACTGTC
Source organism: Candidatus Cloacimonadota bacterium (assembly GCA_017995405.1). Classification (GTDB taxonomy): domain Bacteria; phylum Cloacimonadota; class Cloacimonadia; order Cloacimonadales; family Cloacimonadaceae; genus UBA3900. The sequence continues at coordinate 8,358 of JAGOIY010000069.1, read as the reverse complement.
TTCGCGGACCAGGCCACCGGAAAAATCCAGGCCAGGTTTTTGTGCCGGGTGGTGGAACTGGAAGAGAATCTGGGCGAAATCTCCCTGGCCGAAGCCCGCACCCTCAACCCTTCCGTTCAGCTTGAGGACATGATCCAGCGCAGTATGTCGCTGTATGAATTTGAGCCCAAGCTGGTGAAAAACGCGCAGCGCCTGATCATGGAAAAGATCAAAGAACTGGAAGACGAGAAGATCCAGAAAGACTACAACAAGCTCAAAAACACCATCGTGGTGGGCAAGATCAAGACCGTGGATGAAAACGGCGGCTACCGCATCGACATCAACCACACCGACGCGCTGCTTCCCCCCGACGAACAGATAGAAAACGAATACTATCGCGTGGGGGAAAACATCCGCGCCTACGTGGTCAATATCCGCTCTCATCAATCCAACATCACCATCATCCTCTCGCGCACCAATCCCGAGTTTGTCAAAAAGCTCTTTGAGGCTGAGATTCCAGAGATTTACAGCGGTCAGATCACCATCCGCAAGATAGTCCGCGAACCTGGGATCCGCACCAAAGTAGAGCTGGAAACCAAAGATCCCAAGCTGGACCCCATCAGCGCCTGCGTGGGGATCAGAGGTACCAGGATAGATGGCATCAGGCGTGAGCTGCACGGCGAGCAGATCGACATCGTGGTCCATTCCGATGACCCCGAACAGATGATCATCAACGCCCTCGGTATCGATGGCGCCATCAATGTGATCATTGAACGCAACCGGGCCGCCAGCGTGATCGTCAACGAAGATAACAAGGTGATCGCCATCGGTAAGCAGGGTAAAAACGTCAAGCTGGCCGCCAAGCTCACCGGGATGAAAATAGATATCTTTACCAGCGCTGAATTTGATGAAAAGATGGCCAAGGAGCGCCGCACCGTGAGCCATATCACAGAGTTGGACGGAGTGACGGCCAAGATCGCCGAAGCGCTCAAACAAGCCGGCTACACTTCCGTGCAGGACGTCTTCGCGGCCTCACTGGACGAGCTGGTCAACCTGGAAGGAGTCGGTCAGAAAACCGCTGAACGCCTCAAGGAAGCGGCAAAGTATTTCTAATGCCAAACCATAACAGCAAAGCCGGACACCAAGCTCAGCGGACCTGCGTGGTCTGCCGGGGCAAAAACGCCCTGGACGGCATGCTGAGCTTTATCCTGCTGGATGGCAAACTGGTCTTTGATCTGGGTGGAGCGTTGCAAAGCCGCAAGTTTCACCTCTGTCCCGGACCCGAATGTGTGGAAGGCCTGCCTGTGTGGATCAAGCGTTATCACAAAAAGCGGGCTGGATCAGGATCCCGGAGAGGCCAGAAATGACGGCTACCCCCAAAAAACATCCCCGGCCAGCCAGGAACTCCAGCGCTCCCAGAGGGGCTGGAAGCCAACCCGGAGCCAAAAAGCTCCCTGCGCCCCGGCCGCGTGTGACTCCAGCCCAGGCCTCGGATTCCCTGCCTGTGAAAGTCAGCGCCCGGCCAAAGATTGCGGTTACGCCCCCGCAACTAAAAAAAATGACCACCCTGATGCAGTTTGCCCGCCGAGCCGGCAAGCTGATTTCAGGTTATGACGCCTGCCTGCGTGCCATGCATCAACACAAGCTGTATCTGGTGCTGCTCGCTGAAGATACGGCCCCGCGGACTTGTCGGGGCATAGATCACGCCCTTAATGAAAACCAGATCGCCATCCCGCTCATGCGGGCCGGCAATCAAACCGATCTCAGCCAGGCTTTGGGCTTACCCAAAAGCGGCGTTTTCGGGATTGGGGATAAACAATTCGCGAAAGCCATCCAGGCCTGTGCCGGGATGGAACCGCGACGGGAGGAACCTTGCAAATAAGAGTACATGAACTGGCCAAGGAACTCAAAATAAGCACTATGGCCCTCAAGAAACACCTCATTGACCTTGGGGTGGTTACAAAGAGCCATATGAGCTTTATTGAAGAAGACGTTGCGGACAAGATCCGCAGAAAATACAACGAGCAGGTGGACGCGGAGAAGCGTGCTGAAAAAGAACGCAAGAAGTTTATCGAGATGCGCCAGGCCGCCAAACACAAGCATGAGGACATCGTGATCCCGGAACCGGTGAAAGAGCCGGAACCCGAGGCTGCTCCAGCTGCCAGGCCCACCGCGAAGACCAAAGCCGCTCCGGCTGAGGTTTCCGAAGAACATGCTTCTTCTGAGCCCTCCGAAGCTCCAGTCCCAAAGCAGGAAGCGGAACCGGAAGTCCCGGTGACCAGGGAAGAGCCTGTCACCGTGCCCGAAGCTCCCGTCAAACCAGTTCCCGAAGCTCCCAAACACCGGATCATCGTTCCCTACACCCAGGCTACGCCAGTTCAGCCACGCGGTCCCAGAGAGCGGGTCAGGCCCAAATCTTATCTGGAGACTCAGACGGCGAGAAGTGGTCCCAAACCCCCCGCGAGCGGACGTCCCAGTCCCGGCACCAGACCACGCCCCGATTCCAGAAAGCCTGGCGAAAGCCTGCCGGACGTCAAGCCCCTGCCTGTCACTCCAGCCGCGGCCAAAGAAGCCGAAGAAAAGAAATTCGGCAAAGCCAAGGTCAGTCATGAGGAATTGGGAGACAAGAGCAAGCATAAAAAAGCCATTATCACCAGCACCAAGAAGACGAAACAGAAGGTAGCCGAGCCCACAGAAGTGGATGAGGCCGCCATTTCCAGAAATATCAAAAAGACCCTCCAGAAAAGCTCCAAGCGCAAGAAGTATCATCGTGAAGCTCAGGCTGTCGATACCAGTTCCACGGAGATCGTGATCAGGGAATACACCTCGGTGAGCGAACTGGCCAAGATCATGAACGTTTCCGCGGCCGAGATCATCTCCAAATTCTTTATGATGGGCCAGTTGGTGACCATGAACCAGCGTCTGGACAAGGACTCGCTGGAGATGATCTGTGATGAGTTTAAGGTGGAATTTCGCTTTGAAGATGAGTATGGCGCTGATATCATCGACAGGGAACGTGAAAGCTATCAGGATATAGAAGCCGAAACCCGTGCCCCGGTGGTGACCATCATGGGCCACGTCGATCACGGCAAGACCTCCATTCTGGACTATATCCGCAACACCAATATCGTGGCTGGCGAATCGGGTGGCATCACTCAGCACATCGGTGCTTACCAGATCGAAATCAACAAGCACAAGATCACCTTTCTCGATACTCCCGGTCACGAAGCCTTCACGGCAATGCGTGCCCGCGGGGCCAACGTTACAGACATCGCGGTGATCGTGGTGGCGGCCACTGAGGGCATGAAACCTCAGACCAAGGAAGCCATCGACCACGCCAAGGCCGCCGGTGTCCAGATCATTATTGCCATCAACAAGATAGATCTTCCGGATTCCAACGTGGACCGCGTGGTGGCCCAACTGCTGGATTATGGAGTGTTTTTGGAGCAGTATGGTGGAGACGTGCCTTGGTGCAAGACGTCCACCGTCACCGGAGAAGGCATTCTCAACCTCATCGAGATCATCATCCTGCAGTCCGAACTGATGGAGCTCAAAGCCCCCGTGGAAGTTCCGGCGGAAGCGGTGGTGATAGAATCCCAAAAGGATACCCGCATGGGTTCGGTGGCCACGATCCTGATGCAGGAAGGCAGATTGAGCCGCGGTGATATCGTGGTCTGCGGAGCTACCCACGGCCGCGTTCGCAGAATGGAAAATGAGCGCGGACAGGAGCTCAAGATCCTGGGTCCCTCAGACGTAGCCAGGATCTATGGCCTCAACGAGACCCCCAAGGCTGGCGACATGCTCAATCAGGTCGATAACGAAAAGACCGCCAGAGGGATCAGCTCCGAGCGTCAACAAATCCGCCTCGAACGCGAGAAGTTCCAAAACAAATCATCCCTCCAGAATATCTTTGCCCGCATCCAGGAAGATCAGATCAACGATCTCAAGATCATTATTAAAACCGACACCGACGGTTCCGCCGAAGCCCTGGCGGATTCCTTCCAGAAGCTCTCCAATTCTGAGGTGCAGGTCAATATCATCCACAAGAGCGTGGGCGGTATCAACGAGGCCGATGTGAGTCTCGCTTCCGCTTCGGACGCTGTGATCATCGGCTTCCATGTCCGTGCCAGTCAGCAAGCCCGCAAACTTGCCGAGGACGAAGGCGTGGAGATCAAGCTCTATCAGGTGATCTACGACGCTATCGAAGAGATCAGATCCTCCCTGGAAGGCATGCTCAAACCGGGATTTGAAGAGCAGATCCTCGGCGCTGCCACCATCAAGCAAGTGTTCAGGATCAAGAAAGTGGGCACCATTGCCGGCTGCCAGGTGGATCGCGGTGTAATCCGCAGAAACTGCAAGGTAAGGCTTTACCGCAACGACGTCCTGGTCACAGAAGACGATCTGGCCTCCCTCAAACACTATGCCGATGAAGTTGACGAGATTCGCGCCGGCACCGATTGCGGGCTCTCTCTCAAATCCTTTACCGACATCAAGGAAGGCGACGTGCTGGAGTGCTACATCATCAACGAGGTCATCAAGAAACTCTGATGAAGTCATTCCGCGTTCCCCGGCTGCAGGAAGAGCTGAAGAAGATGTTCAACATCATCCTCAGCCAGAAGCTGCGCGATCCCAAACTGGCCTGGGTAAACGTGACAGATGTGGTGATTTCCAAAGACCTGCGCTATGCCAAAGTGTATTTCTCTCATTACAACAATCCCGGAGACCATCAGGAGATCCGGGATTTGCTCTATAAAACATCAGGTTTTTTCAAGAAACAAATAGCAGGAGCACATCTCATGAGAACCATACCTGAGCTCTCATTCTACTACGACGACACCGAAGACCGCGCCGCCAAAGTGGATGCCCTTCTTACCAGAATCAAAGACAACTACGACGACGAAGATGATTCTGATTACGATCCGGACATCGACATCGATGATTTCCTCGATGATGACGACTACTACGACATCGATGAGGAAGAAGACTACGAAGATGAATTCGATGACGACGATGAGGAAGAGGAATAGCCAATCGGCGAGTTCCCAATCACTCAGGCTGCATTAAACCATTATCCGCGAATGGAGACCTTTGCGTCTCCGTTTACATGGACACGAAATCGTCGGCAACGGCGATTTCTTTTTGGGGTAAGATGGAATACTTAAAACAAGCCCTCAAAGACCTGGCGAACTGCGATGATCAGATCGCCATCGTCTCTCACGTCAACCCGGACGGGGATGGCTTTTGCGCCTCGCTGTTCCTGGCCAAATGGCTCAAACTGCACGGCCGGAATGCGGTCATAGTGACCGATGGTGACGATCTGGAACGCTTTGCCCATCTGTTGGGAGATGCCAGGATCGTCATTTATGATGAATCCCTGAGCTTTTCCAGATTGGTTGTGATGGACTGCAACAGCATGGTCCGTCTGGGCAGGAGGGGAGAGCTGGTAGCCAAAGCGACAAGCGTGTTGCTGATCGATCATCATGAAGTGGAACACGGTCTGATCCCCGCTCAGATCAGCTTTATAGATCAATCCTACGTCTGCGTGGGAGCCATCCTCTACGCCGCTCTGGAGGATGAGCTCATCTCTTTGGAGCCAGCCAGCCGTCAGTATCTGGCCGCCTGTCTGTACACCACTCTGCTCAATGACACCAACAACTTCACCAACGGCAATACCGATGCCGGGGTACTCACCCTGGCCGGCAAGATCAGCGCTCTGGGCATCCGTCCTCACCTCTTGTATCGCGCTTACTTTCAAAACCAGAGCTATCGGGAAATGCGCTATACCGGAGAGGTGCTATCCACCATTACCATCCATCATGGCGGCAGAGTGCTGCTCTTGTGGTCCAGCCTGGAAATGGCCAAACGCAATGACATCGATCCGGGTGCCGTGCTCAATGTGACCCGCTGGGTGCAGGGCGTCAAAGATATCGACGCGATTGTCTTCATCCGCGAGGAGCAACCCGGATTTCACAAGCTCAGCTTCCGTTCCATGAAAGTGGACGTCAACCGCTTCGCGGCCCGTTATGGAGGAGGCGGTCATCGCAACGCTTCAGGATGCCACCTGAACGGGGAATTGGAGCAGATCATCGCCATGGTGATGGGAGATTTTGGCAAAGCCCTGGAGGAAGCCGATTCCACCGATGCCTGACAAGGGATTTCTGCTGATCGATAAAACAGCCGGGATCACGTCTTTCGATGTGATCAGACGCCTGCGCAAGCTCACTGGCATCAGACGCATAGGCCACTGCGGGACCCTGGACCCCTTTGCCACGGGACTGCTGATCTGCGCCTTGGGCAGCTACACCAGGTTGATCGGCTATCTGGAAGCGCTCGACAAGAGCTATGAAGCCACCGTCCTGCTGGGAAAAAGCACCAGCACCGGCGATCCGGAAGGCGAGATCAATCAGATCAGCCCTGTAAATACAGACTGCATCGATCCTGAAAATCTGAAGGCGGCGGCACTGGCGCTGAAGGAGCTTCCCATCCCGATTTATTCAGCCGTAAAGATAGGCGGCAAAAGGGCTTACACTCTAGCCCGGGCTGGAGAAGAGGTCAAATTGGATGCCAGGTCCACCACCATCCACGATTTTCGCGTGACCAGCCAGCCGGGACCTGATGACCCTGAACCAGCACTTGGCTACCGCTGCACCGTGTCCAAGGGCACCTACATCCGCAGCCTCAGCGAGTGGATAGCCCGCCAGCTGGACACGGTGGGCTACACCACCAGCCTGAAAAGGGTGGCGATCGGAGCCATCGATCTGAACGAGGCGATCTCTCTGGAAGCGCTCACTCCCGATAATTGGGCTGATTACCTTTGCTCACCCCTGCGGCTGTTCCACCACCTGGAGATCCGTCCCACCAGCAGTGAAGAACTGGCCATCCTGGCGAGGGGACAAAGCCTCAGCGACGATGCTGAGGACAACCCCACCGTCCTGATCGGGGGACCCGGAAACGATCTGGCTGGAGTGGCAGAACGCAGTGAAGGCAAGCTGCATCCCAGGATAAATCTCAGATGAGCTGCATTCTCAGCATCGGGAATTTTGACGGGGTCCATCTGGGTCACCGTGAGCTGCTGCGCGGCATGGTATCACTGGCTAAAAGCCTGCAACTGCCTTCCGTGGTTATCACTTACACCGATCATCCGGCCTTCGTGCTGAACAAGCGTCCACGACCCCTGCTGCTCACTCCTTCCAGCCGTAAAGCACAGCTGCTCAAGGAACTGGGAGTAGATCAGGTGCGGTTGATACCCTTTACCCAGGAGTTTGCGCGGACCAGCGCGGCAGATTTTCTGAAGGACTTTCTGATCCCGGAGTATCATCCCCACACGATCGTCGTAGGCTACGACTCCCATTTTGGTCATGCCAGAGAAGGCACCCTGGCCTTTCTCAAACAGCATGCCTCCATCTACGGCTACCGATGTCGGTACCAAAAGCCATTTATGGACGATGGGTCGGTGGTGAGCAGCAGCAGAATCAGAGCAAGCATCAAGGAAGGACGCCTGGAAGAGGCCAACCGGATGCTGGGAACCCCTTACAAATTGTATGGAAAGGTTGTCGGCGGACAGGGTTTGGGCAGAGGCCTGGGCTTTCCAACTGCCAATCTGGGCCTGGATGATCCCCACCAGCTGGTCCCCCGCGCGGGTGTATATCTGTCCAGGACTCTGCTGAGCGGTCAGGCGTTTTTTGGATTGACAAATATCGGCACCAGTCCCACCTTGAAACACACCGATGAAACGGTGGTGGAGACCTATATGCTGGATTATGACAAAGAGATATACGGCGCGGCCCTGGAGCTGGAACTGCTCAGCTATCTGCGCCCGGAAGTGACTTTCAACAGCGTGGAAGCGCTCAAACTGGCCATGCGCAGCGATCTGTCCAGGGCCAGAGCAATGATCGGCGGGATGCCTGAATGAAGCTGACTCTCACTGCCACGCTCCTGCTGATGCTTGTCAGTCTGACGGCGATCAGCTATCATCCCGGCAGCGGCAGGATTGTCGACACGTCCCAGCGGGCCTTTCATCTGGCCTACCACACTTCCTCGGACGACCTGCATTTTTATGGCAGCGCGGATTGGGCGGTGCGCTTTGACTTTGCCAACTACTATCTCCCCAATCTGACGGAGCGCAGCTTCAGGATTGACGCTCTCAGGTTGTGGTTTCCCCAGACCGGCGACTCTGTAAAGGTCAAGCTCATGACCGATGTGGACGGCCAGCCGGGACTGCCTCAACTGGCGGACCTGCGTGTTCCTGTGGGTACCAATCAGCTGGTGCTGACGCTCCCAGAGCCGGTTACCGTGCAACTGGTCTGGCTGCTGGTGGAATATCAGACCAATCTTGCCAATCGCTTCGTACCAGCCTCACGGGGAGGGGGTACTCGGAGC
>JAGOIY010000068.1 GCA_017995405.1 Candidatus Cloacimonadota bacterium | reverse complement strand
TGCTGCTCCATGACCTCAGCAGTGCCATCGGGGCTTATGAGACTTACGCGGATAACATCGTGGGCATCATCAGCAACGTCAACTACAACTACCTGGGCGAGTTTGATCGGGATGCCGGGCTGAAACTGCTCCAATATGTGCGTAAACGCAACCCCACCTTGCCTTTCCTGCTGCAGAGCTTCAACCCTATGTACCGGGATATCGTCACCAGCAATGAAGGCGAATTTCTCTACAAAGACCTGCCTGGCCTCAAAGCCCAGCTACGCCGCTGGCTGAGGGACGAGATCGGCTTTGGCAGATTCATCTTTCGTACTCCAGACCAGAAGATTGTGGCAGAGGCCCAGACCCTGATAGGTTTCGCGCATCAGCTTGAAGTAATACCTGATGAAAGTCTGCTTTATCACTACCGCTACAAGCACATAGTGAACTGGCTGCGCACTCACGCGGAGCTCGCCCTGGCGGATTACATCGGCCGCTTCGAATCCATCGATCAGGTGGTGATCCTGCGTGAAAAGCTGGTGGAGGCCTTCCAGTCCCTGATCGCCTACCGGCGCCGGGAAAAGATCCAGGATTACACCAGAGAGAGCGATTTTGCCATCAATCTGGTCTATAAGATCGGTGATGACTCCATCGGCGGCAAGGGACGCGGACTGGCCTTTCTGAACGTGGTGCTGAACCGCTACAGCAACATCAGCGAGAAGTATCCGGAAGTGGAGATCAGCGTGCCCGTCGCGGCCGTGTTGGCCACAGGAATTTTTGATCGCTTTGTGGCCCACAATCCCCGTCTGATGGATCATGAGGCGATGGAGGACATGAGCGATGAAGAGATCGACGCCATGTTTCTGGGCTGTCCTTTCCCCAACGACATCATCGCCACCCTCCAGAGCGTGCTCAGCAAGACGGATTTCCCGCTGGCTGTGAGGTCGTCCTCGGTGCTGGAGGATAGCATTTCCAATCCCTTCGCGGGAGTCTTTCGCACCTATCTGATCCCCAACAACCACGCCAACTCTGAAATCCGGCTGGGACAGATGATCCAGGCGATCAAGCTGGTCTATTCCTCCATGTATCTGAAAAGCGCCCGCGTCTATAGAGAAAGCCTGCGCATCCCATCCCGCGAGGAAAAGATGGCCATCATCATTCAAAAGGTGGCGGGCAGCGTACACGGCGAGATGTTTTATCCCCTGCTCTCAGGAGTGGCGCAGTCTTACAACTACTATCCCGGCACCAACATGAAACATGAGGACGGGGTGGTGACACTCTCCACCGGATTGGGCAAAACCGCGGTGGAACGGGAACGCACCTTTGCTTTCTGTCCCCGCTATCCCAACCGGGACATGTTTCGCGCCATCGATATCGTGGAGGGGGCACAGCGGCGCTTCTATGCCATCACCAGAGATAAGATGGATTTTGACCTCAGGGGTGGGGAAGCGGCGTCTCTGGAGCGGGTGAGGATCACGCAGGCTATGCTGGAAGGCGACCTTGCCCTGCTGGGCAGTGTGTGGGATTATGAAAACAAGGAATTCCTCAGCGGTAAGTATATCAAAGGCCCCAGGGTGATCACCTATCGCAACCTCTTGCATTACAATCAATATCCCCTTGCCGGGATGATAGCCGACTTTCTCAATCTGGGCAGAGAAGTGCTGGGCAGCGAGATCGAGATGGAATTTGCCTTCGACGTCAACCAAAAGACAGGCAGGGCAAGCTTTTACCTCTTGCAGATCAGGCCAATCTCGGTAAAGGTGAGGCAGTATTCCCAGCCCTTGGAAAAGTTCCTGGAAAAGCGCGAAGACTTGATGCTGTTCTCTTCCTACGCGCTCGGCAGCGATCTTGAACACAGCATCGACACGGTGGTCTATCTAAAGCCGGAGCAGTTTAACGTGGTGGATACCGAAGCGATGGCCATGGAACTGGAGGCCATCAACCAGACCATGCGCGAGTCCAACACGCGTTACGTGTTGATCGGACCGGGAAGATGGGGCACCAGCGATCGCTTTTTGGGGATTCCCGTGAATTGGAGCCAGATCTGCAACGCCCAGGTGATCGTGGAGGTGGTGCTGCCCAACATGAGCATCGAAGCCTCGCATGGCTCCCACTTCTTCCACAATCTTTTCAGCATGAATGTGGGCTACCTGACGGTGTGGGACAGGGCTGTAAACGACTGGATGGATTGGGATTGGCTGGATGAACTGAAGCCTGTATCCGAAGGAAAATACTTCCAGGTAAAAAAAACTCCCAGAGTATTGAAGATTTTGTTTGACGGAAAAAACGCTGTCATTATAAAGTGATTTTATGTGTGTCTATATCAAAAACTCGTGTCATCGATAAAAAATCACAGGAGGTATGTGAACATGACAATGCACGAATTCTTACACCAGGTATCGGCGAAAAATGCCGACCAGCCGGAGTTCATCCAGGCCGTCTCAGAAGTGGTGGAATCCATTTGGGACGTCTATGACTCCAATCCCCAATATCGCAAGGCCAAGATCCTCGATCGCATCGTGGAGCCTGAACGCGTGATCATTTTCCGGGTTCCCTGGCAGACGGATAGCGGCGAAGTGATGGTCAACCGCGGATACCGGGTGGAATTCAATAGCGCCATCGGACCCTACAAGGGAGGTATGAGGTTCCATCCCAGCGTCAATCTGGGCATCCTCAAGTTCCTGGGTTTCGAACAGATCTTCAAAAACAGTCTCACCACTCTACCCATGGGTGGTGGCAAGGGCGGCAGCGATTTTAATCCCCGTGGCCGTTCCGATGAAGAAGTGCAGCGTTTTTGCCACAGCTTTATGCTGGAGCTTTTCCGCCATATTGGCCCCAACACGGACGTCCCTGCTGGCGACATCGGTGTGGGCAAACGCGAGATCGGTTTCATGTTTGGCATGTACAAAAAGATAACCAACGAGGTAACCGGTGTCTTCACAGGTAAGGGCCTCGAATGGGGCGGCAGCCTCATCCGTCCTGAAGCCACGGGCTATGGGACCGTCTATTTTGCCGAAGAGATGCTCAAGACCCGCGGCCAGAGCTTTGAAGGCAAGACGGTCGTGCTTTCCGGCAGCGGAAACGTCTCCCAGTTTGCCATCCAAAAGGTCAACCAACTGGGTGGTAAGGTGGTCACAGCCTCCGATTCCGACGGCTTCATCCACGATCCGGATGGCATCAAAGGCGAGAAGTGGGATTACCTGATGGAACTCAAGAACGTCAAACGTGGCCGCATCAGCGAATACGCCGAGGAATTTGGGGTAAAATACTATCCAGGCGCACGTCCATGGGGAATCCCTTGCGACATCGCTCTGCCCTGCGCCACCCAAAACGAGATCAACGGCGAAGAGGCCCGCACCCTCGTCAAAAACGGCTGCATCTGCGTATCTGAGGGTGCCAACATGCCCACCACTCCTGAAGGCGTCGAAGTGGTGCTGGAAGCCAAGATCCTCTACGGTCCCGGCAAAGCCGCCAACGCTGGCGGAGTTTCTACTTCCGGGCTGGAAATGACCCAAAACAGCATGCGCATCAGCTGGAGCCGCGAGGAAGTGGACGCCAAACTGCATGGCATCATGAAAGACATCCACAGCCAGTGCGTTCTCCACGGCAAGGATGGCAACTTTGTCAATTACGTCAAGGGTGCCAACGTGGCAGGCTTTATCAAAGTAGCCAATGCCATGATGGACCAGGGACTTATCTGATCACAACCTAATCAATCGATGGGGGCCTGCTTCGCGCCGGCCCCTTTTTCTCGAAGGAAGACATGAACAAGGAACCTATTACTTCCGCATTGTCGGAGGCAGATTATGTGAGCGCGCTGCGAGAGCGGATCAAGGAATTGAGCTGTCTTTACAGCATTGCAGATCTCGCCAACCGGCCAGGATTGGAACTGGAAAACCTTCTCCAGCAAGTGGTTGAGGTTATCCCGCCCTCCATGATGTATCCCGATCAGGCGATGGCCAGGCTGATCATCGACGGCGTGAGCTATCTGGCTCCGGGATATACAGAGAGCGGGCACTTTATCAAAGCGGGAATCGTGGTGGAAAGCAGTCCCCGCGGCCAGATCGAAGTTCACTATCCGGATTCGGAAGAACAGCTGGAATTTCTGCCGGAAGAACAGCAGTTGCTCATTGCCGTTGCCAATCAGGTGGCCCTGCTGATCGAGCGCAAACACATCGAAGAATCCAATTCCAGGCTTCAGGAGCAGCTGCGTCATGCCGACCGTCTTGCCACTCTGGGACAGCTTTCAGCCGGCATCGCTCACGAGATCAACGAGCCTCTCAGCACCATCCTGGGCTACGCGCAACTGATCAAAGAGGACGGCCAGCTAAAATCAGACTCTGCCAGCGATCTCGGCAAGATCATCTCAGCTACTCTGCACGCCAGAGAAGTGGTGCGAAAGCTGATGCTGTTTTCACGGCAGATGCCTCCCCGTCTCGAGGCTATCGATCTCAACCGGCTGATCGAGGATGGCTTTTATTTCCTGGAAAGCCGCTGTTCCCATCAGGGGATCAGGATTGTCCGCGATCTGGCCCTGGATTTGCCTCCCTTGATGGCTGATCCGGGACAAATCCACCAGGTATTGGTAAACCTCACTGTCAACGCCATGCAAGCGCTTCCGGATGGCGGCACCATCACCATTCGCACCCTCCTGAAGGGCAAAAACGTCGAGATCAGCGTGTCCGACAACGGGATCGGTATGGACAGCGACCTGCTGCAAAAGATTTTTATTCCCTTCTTCACCACCAAAGAGATTGATCAGGGCACCGGCTTGGGACTCGCGGTGGTCCACGGCATCGTTACCACTCACAACGGCAAGATCAAAGTGGAGAGCAAACCAGGCAGAGGTTCGGTGTTCAAAGTCAGCCTCCCCGTGAAGCCAGAAGCGGCTAAAGGGGGCAAAGATGCCGGCTGAGACACAAGTCCTGATCGTTGACGACAACCGTGATTTTCTGGATATGCTGCGCCGCAAATTGGTGAGCAGAGGTTATAAAGTCATGACGGCAGAGGATGCCAACAAAGCGCTGGCGATCCTCAACGCCCTGCCCGTCGACATCCTCCTCACCGATTATAAGATGCCGATCACCAATGGTTTGGAACTGATCCGCCATATTCGTTTGCACTACAGCTCAGTATCAGTGATTATGCTGACCGGGTATCCCACTATCGAAGGCGCCGTGGAAGCGGTCAAACTGGGTGCCGAGGAATATCTGAGCAAGCCCTTTACCGATGATGAACTCATGCGGGCCCTGGACAGCGTGAGGGAGAGGATCAAAGCTCGCGCCCTGACAAGCAAAGAACCTGTTTTGCCGTCCAATCCCTATGGCCTGATCGGAGAATCGGACGAGATGCAAAAAGTCTATGCCGCCATCGCCAAATCCTGTACCAATAGCGCCACAGTCCTCATCGAAGGCGAGAGCGGTACCGGCAAGGAACTGGTGGCCCGCGCCATCCACTACCACTCCCCCCGGGAGCGATCTCCTTTTGTGCCAGTCAACTGCGCTGCTATTCCTGAGACTCTGCTGGAATCGGAACTCTTTGGTTTTATGCGGGGCTCCTTCACGGGCGCTCACGAAACCAGGGCTGGCCACTTTATCACAGCCGACGGGGGTACGATCTTTTTGGACGAGATAGGAGAAATGCCGCTCTCCATGCAGGTCAAGCTGTTACGGGTGCTGCAGGATCGCCAGGTATATATGATCGGCGCTAAAACGCCCCGCAAAGTGAACGTGCGCGTCATCGCTGCCACCAATAAGGACCTGCAACTGCTCCTGAGGCAAGGCAGCTTTCGCGAAGACCTATATTACAGGCTCAACGTGCTGCCCATCAGGATTCCGCCTCTCAGGGAACGGAGTGGTGATATCATGCCGCTCCTGAGCTTTTTCCTGAATAAATACGCCGTGGAAAACACTTTGCCAGTCCCCGCTCTGGATCCTGAAGCGCTGCGCATGATGAACGACTACCACTGGCCTGGAAACGTGCGCGAGTTTGAGAATCTCATCTACCGCTTGGTGATCCTCAGTGAGGGCGGGACCATTAAAGCCCAGGACCTGCCGGACTATATGAAGTTTTCACTGCCTCTTAAGACCAATCTCACCCGCTCTCTGGCTGAGCTGGAGACCGAATACATCAAGGCCGTAGTGGCCAGCGTGGATGGCAACAAATCCCGCGCCGCCCAAATCCTCGGCATCAGCCGTAAAACCTTGCATCTCAAGCTTTCAGCCATAGAATCAAGCTCAGAAAAGGAGTAAGTAGACATGCTCAGGAACCTGGTGCTCAAGAATCGCAGCTACCGCAGATTTGACGCCTCGCAACCCATCACTGCCAAGACCCTGATCCATCTTATCGAACTGGCACGCAATTGCCCCAGTGCCGCTAACCTCCAATCCCTGCGTTATTTACCTGTGTGGGATAAACAGCTTTTGGATGCCGTATTCCCGCATCTCCGCTGGGCCGGGTATCTCAGATACTGGGACGGGCCGCTTGCCACAGAACGTCCCACCGGCTATGTCATCATCCTCTGTCCGGCTGAGACCACCAAATTCCATCATACAGATGCCGGGATTGTGGCCCAGACCATCTTGCTGGGAGCCGTCGAGCAGGGCTTGGGAGGCTGCATGATCGCCTCCGTGGAACGTGATCAACTCCGGACGGCGCTGGATATTCCCCAAAACCTGGATATCTGCCTCGTGATCGCCCTCGGTAAACCGGCTGAAGAGGTTGTTATCGAGGATGTTATCGATCCAGATGACATCGAGTACTGGCGGGACGACGACGGCATCCATCACGTGCCAAAACGATCTCTTGAAGATTTAATTGTAATACCAATAGGTGAGCATTATGAAGGCTAAACTTTATATCGCTATCGCTATCTTATTCCTAACATTATTGCTTAGTTCCTGCGCTGCCGGTAACAGCGGCCACAATGAGGACTACCGGGCGGGCTTTTTCAGAGGTATCTGGCATGGCTGGATCGCGCCCGTCAGCCTGATCTGGCATTTCTTTAATCCTCAAGTGCGAATCTATGAAATTCACAACACCGGCTGGAGCTACGACTTCGGCTTTTACATCGCCGTCATATCAGGATTTGGCGGTCTGAGCCTGAGCAGAAAGAAGAAGTGTAGGAAGAAAGAGTGAGAGCTTTGCTGGTTAGAGCTAGGCTGGTTAGAGCTAGGCTGGTTAGAGCTAGGCTGGTTAGAGCTACGCTGGTTAGAGCTACGCTGGTTAGAGCTATGCTGGTTAGAGCTAGGCTGGTTAGAGCTAGGCTGGTTAGAGCTACGCTGGTTAGAGCTAGGCTGGTTAGAGCTTTGCTGGTTAGAGCTTTGCTGGTTAGAGCTTTGCTGGTTAGAGCTGCGCTGGTTAGAGCTTTGCTTTAATTCTCAATTCTCCATTCTCAATTCTCAATTCCCCTGGAGCTTATGACACACAGACTGTTACCCATCCTGGAATTAGTGCTCGCCTCGGCCATATGGGGCATTGCTTTTGTGGCCCAGAGAAAGGGCAATGAAAGCCTCAATCCGCTCTTGTTCAATGGGTTGCGTTTCGCTCTGGGGACCCTGGCAATACTGCTTGTGTCACTGTGGATTACCAGGACCAGCAAGCCGGAGAGATTCACTTTCAGGCCTCAGTTCGTGCTGCTCGGGGCAGTGCTGTTCATTGCCGCTTCACTACAGCAAATTGGGCTTCTTTGGACCAGTGCTGGCAGCGCGGGATTCATCACCGGGCTCTATGTCGTGTTTGTGCCTTTGATAGGTTTGTGGCGCTCTCAAAGACCTGGCAGGAGTATCATTGCCGCCGTCGTTTTTGCCGTGCTGGGTCTTTGGCTGATCAACCGCGGCAGTTCTATCGATGCCACTTTTGGCAATCTCCTGGTCCTGATTTCCGCGATTTTCTGGGCCTTCCACGTCCAACTGATCGATAAGCTCACCCGCCGGTACTCCAGTTTCGAGCTGGCGATCTGGCAATACTTGATCTGCGCGCTGTTCAGCTTGCTCTCCTGGTGGCTGGGAAACATGCTGGGATGGATCGCCCCAAGATCGCTAAACTCCATAGGGGCAAGTATCTGGCAAGCAGCCTTGCCGCTCTTGTATGGAGGTCTCGCCTCGGTCGGGATCGCCTACACGCTTCAGCTTCACGCGCAAAAAAGTGTCCCTCCCGCTCCTGCCAGCATCATTCTATGCCTGGAAGCGGTGTTCGCGTTGCTGGGTGGATGGATGATGCTTTCTGAGCGTCTCACTGTCTATGCCCTGAGCGGAGCGGGACTGCTGCTGATGGCAATGTTGATCAGCGTTTGGGCCTCGGCCCGGGCAATATCTGCAGATTTTGATTGACAAAAAAGCGCCCCTTCAGGCTTTGTGACCTAACTACGTTTACCGATACGAAATTTAAGGATACATCCAATGTTATACACGATCGTCCTGATTATTCACACGCTGATCTGCATCGCGCTGGTGCTGGTCATCCTGTCTCAGACCTCCAAAGGTGGCCTGGACGCCAATCTCGGCGGAGCCGCGATGAACGTCTTTGGCGGCAGCGGGGCTTCCCAGTTCCTGAAAAAGTGGACCCAGATCCTGGGCCTGATCTTTGTGGCCTCCTGTGTCTTGCTGGCCTTTTTGGTCAAAGACGTCAAAACCGGCGACATCAAGGGCATCCAGGAGCGTCAGCGCAAGCTTGGTCAGACGGAAGCTCCGGCCAAGAAAGCCCCCGCCCAGAGCACTACTCAACCCCCGGCCCAGGCTGCTCCTCAGGCTCCCGCTCCCAGCGCGCCTCAGACTCCAGCTCAGCCACAGGGAAACTAAAACTTTGTCAGCAGAAGTGGTGGAATTGGCAGACACGCAAGACTAAGGATCTTGTGCCCTCACGGGTGTGCGGGTTCGAGTCCCGCCTTCTGCACCAAACTAAGCGCGGCCCCATGGGTTGCGCTTTTTTACTGCCCGGATTAACTTGTCTTTAGAATCTTAGCGGGAGAAAACCATGGCGAAAGCAGTCAAGCACTCTGAAACTGGCAAATTATGGCTGGTCCCAGTGCCGATCGGCAATTTGGGAGATATCACCCTGCGCGCGCTGGAAGTGCTTAAGAGCGTGTCCCTTATCGCTGCCGAGGATACCCGCAACGCTCGCTTTCTGCTCACACGCTATGAAATCCCGGCCCCACGGTTGATCAGCTTTCACAAATTCAACGAACGCTCCCGGGAAGACTCTCTAATCCAACATCTTATGGCTGGACAGGACCTGGCAGTGATCTCCGATGCCGGCACGCCTGGCCTTTCAGATCCCGCCATGGAATTGGTGGCCTCAGCGATATCTAAAGGCTTTGAGGTCATAGCTTTGCCTGGAGCGTCGGCTCTCCTGCCAGCCCTCACAGCCAGTGGCCTCAACCGTGGTCCCTTCCTGTTTTTGGGATTTCTGCCCACGCAGCGCAAAACGCGCCAACAGGCCCTCAGCAAGATCAGAGACAGCATTTACACTGTGGTGCTCTATGAAGCGCCTCATCGGATCTTTGAGCTCCTCAACGAACTTTGGGAGCAGTGTGGAAACCGCAGGATCAGCCTCGGCAGGGAACTCACCAAACTGCACGAAGAGCACATCAGGGGTGATCTGGAGACGCTTCGCGAGCCAGGCAGCTTCAATCCCAAGGGAGAGTTTGTGCTCGTCATCGAAGGTGCGGAACCCGCTCAGCAATGCTCTGAGGCACAAATCCATGAACTGGCCCAACTGCTGGTGGACGAAGGGATTGCCATCAATCCAGCCGCGAAAATCCTCTCGCGTGCTTATGGGCTGAAGCGCAATCAAGCCTACCAGCTCCTCCTCGATCTGCAGCGGTAAAGGCAAACCAAGTGAACAGACCTTATCTGCTCTTTGATTTCGACGGCACGATCGCGGACTCGATCAGGCCTCTCTATGAGTTGATGAACCGCCTCGCGCCCCGGTTTGGCAGAGAGCCGATCTCCTGGGAAGAATTTGACCAACTGAGGGATATGAATGCCGCCCAGATCGTAAAGCACCTCAAAGTCCCATTCTCAAAAATGGCCTCAGCCGTCCCGATGGTCCTCAGCGAGTATCATAAGATCGTGCACGAACTGCAGCCCTGCGCAGGGATTGTGGAATTGCTTAACAACCTCTCAGAAAACAAGATATCCTATGCCCTCCTGAGCAGCAATAAGAGTGAAAACGTCAGCGCTTTTCTGGGCCGCTTCAATCTGGGAGGGTTCGAATGGGTGGAAGGTACCAACGGCATCCTGGCCAAGCACCGTCGCCTTGCTCATCAGATTCGCAAACACCAGCTCCACAAAAACGAGCTCTATTACATTGGAGACGAATCCCGCGATATCGAAGCTGCCAAACGCTGCAAGATCAAGGTGATTGCAGTTACCTGGGGCTTTCACACGGAGGCCCATCTGCGTGCCGCTCAGCCGGATTATCTGGTTTCCGAACCCGCTGAAATCCTCCGGATCGTGAGACCCT
>JAGOIY010000067.1:1963-10594 GCA_017995405.1 Candidatus Cloacimonadota bacterium | reverse complement strand
GTGCGGGCGGCATCCATGGCCACGTTTCCGCCTCCCACCACGATCACGTGATTTCCGAGCTCGATCGGCACCTGGTTTGTGACGTCAGCCAGGACCTTGAGGCCGGAGATCACCATGGGCAGGTCATCTCCCTGCACGCCAATGTGATAGGGCTCAAAGAGCCCAGTGCTGATGAAGACGGCGTCATGCTTCTCATAGATGGCGTCAAAGTTGATGTCGTGGCCTACCTTGGTGTTGTAGTGGATATTAACGCCTAAAGAAGTGATGAAATCCACGTCTTTATCGAGCTTGTCATAAGGCAGCCGGTATTCCGGAATGCCGTAGCGGAGTGCTCCTCCCGCGGCCCCGTTTTGCTCATAGATGTTCACCTCATAGCCCATGCGCCTCAGGTAGTAGGCGGCACTCAGTCCTCCCGCTCCGGAACCGATGATAGCTACGTTCTTGCCGGTGGGTGTCACTTCCTGCTCCAGGATCCTGGTGTAGTCCTTAGCTTCCACGCAATCCGTGAGATAGCGTTTCAGCCAGCGAATGCTGATCGCCTCTCCCCTGTGAGACAGAGCACAGACGTCTTCACACCTGCGGGTGCAGATTCTTCCGCAAACTCCTGGCAGGGGGTTGGTGTCGTAGAGGATCCTGAGGCCCTCAGCGATGTTATCTTCGCGGACGGCCTTTATATAGGAAGGTATATTCATGTGAGCGGGACAGGTGGCGGTGCAGATGCCGCATTGGATGCAGCGGTCTGCTTCCATGATGGCCAGTTCTCTGGAATAGCCTTTCACCATCTCGATGAAAGAGCCAAGCCGCTCTTCCGGATGCAGATGCGGCATGGGAATCCGCTTAAGGTCCAGAAGTTCATAACCTTCGGGACGTTGGTAGCCCAGTTCTTCGTTATCCCAGGGCTTGGGATCGTGGCCGGGAATATAGCAGTAGGTTTCCCTCACATCCAGGTCCAGGCCCTCTTCCACCCAAGTATAAGCGTTGCTCATAGTTAGCGAACCGCTGGGGCAGATATCCACGCAGAGGGCGCACCAACAGCAACGACCGTAATCGACGCGGGGCCTCAGACCGCTGTCTCCATCTTTTGCTTCCCGCACGGGGACCATGTCGATGGTGGCATTCTGGCAGATTTCCGCGCAGGTACCGCAGCCTATACACTTGTCCAGATCGTTTTTATGAAATCCTCTGTAACGTGGAGCACCGGGTCTGGGAGCACTGAGGGTGTTGATGGAATAGGGCTTTTCGAAGGCGCGTTTCCATACGTAGAAGGGTGAAAGTATATCTCTCAGATTCATGATCTTACCTCTCGATCTCCGGTGGATAGGTGTGCAGGGAAAGCATCAGGCCATGCACGTCCGCGATGTTGACGCCCACGATCAGATGTTCCAGCAGCGACATGGCGTGGCAATAGGAAGGCCCCCGCACGGTGACCTTGCGAGGGAAGGCGGAACCGTCTGAACACATGTAGTAGCCGTATTCTCCGCGGGTGCTTTCAGCCCGGACGTAGGTCTCTCCCGCCGGCACCTTCAGATGCAACACGTTAGGCAGCTTGAGGTGGACCTCACCCTCTGTGGGCATGCGGTCCAGGATTTGACGGATCAGTTCGATACTCTGATACATCTCTCTCCAGCGCACCAGGGTGCGGGCATAAGCATCGCAACCGTCTTCCGTAACCGCTTCAAAATCAAGCTGATCATAGATCAGATAGGGGCTGTCCTTGCGCACGTCACGCTTCATTCCACTGCCTCTGGCCACAGGACCCACCACTCCAAAGCGGTCCACCATATCGGCTGTAACGATGCCGAGGCCCACAGAGCGTTGCTTGAAGATAGCGTTGTTGAGCATTACGTGGCGAATCTCATCCAGCAGCTTTTCCACTCTGGTCATCAGTTCCAGGGTGCGGCCCTTCCAGCCATCGGGAAGGTCGCCTCTCACTCCTCCGGGAATCATATACATGTGATAAACACGGGCACCGCTGAGTTCTTCAAAGAGGTCCAGCACATAGTCACGAAAGGTGATGCTCCACTGGGCCACAGTACCCATGCCAAAGGCGCCGCTCTGGCCACCGATCCACATCAGGAAGCTGCCCAGACGGCTGAGCTCCAGATTGAGGGTCCTCAGCCATTTGGCCTTTTCGGGAACTTCGATTCCCAAAAGGTCTTCCACCGCGGCGGCAAAGAGATATTCGTTGGTGTCGGGTTCCGGCACGCAGATGCGGCAGACGATCGGGAAGCAATTGATATAGCGGCGGCGCTCCATGAGCTTTTCAAAACCGCGGTGCAGATAGCCCACGTGGGTCTTGCACCAAACCACCTGATCTCCGCAGATATCCAGCTCCAGGCTCATGTTTCCTGTCACACCGGGATGCTGAGGCCCTTGCCAGACGCGGATGTATTTACCGCTGTCCAGATCGTATTGGGATGCTCCGTTAACGACGGGGGGATATTGTGTGTCCATCTCAATCCTCCGGATACATGCGTTGTTTCATGTGCTCTTCCGGCTCATGGATTTCGCGCGGACGATGGCTGTAATGCTCATCACTGTAGGCCTTTGTGTCGAAATCGCGTCTCATCACCGGCATGTCGTCCCATCCTTCCAGAATAAAGGGATCAGTAAGGCCCGGACTACCTGGAAAGCTGATGCCAAACATTTCATAGAGCTCACGTTGATAGGTGCGGGCCTGTTCCCAGAGATGATGGATGCTTTCCATGCTGGCTGATTCTCTGTCGATATCTACTTTTACGCCCAGGTCTTTGTGGTCGTGATAGTTGTGCAGGATGTAAGTAAGCTGGAACTTGCCCTGCTCTATCCAGTCCACGCAAGTGAGCATCACCAGATGGCTGAATCCATGGATGTCTCTCAGATGGGTGATCAGGGCCACCGCTTGGTCGGATGGCACTTTCAGCCAGGCCTGAACGGGTTGCTTCTGGCTGAAGTCAGATAGCCGGAAGCGGTCTTTCAGTAGTTCATATAGTTCTTTCATCATCACCTACCAGTTGTAATCCGGCATGTTCCAGTCTTTGATCACCTGTTTCTGATTGGCTTTGTACCAGTCAAACTTCTCGGCATAGAGGTTCTGGCCCTCAGCCTTGCCGGCCATGATCAGCTCCTTGAGCTTGGTGAAACCAGCCATCACAGCTTCCGGACGCGGCATGCAACCCGTCACATAGACATCCACAGGAATGTATTCGTCGATGCGCTTGATGGTGTTGTAGCTGTCCCAATACATGCCTCCGTTGATGGCGCAACTGCACACTGCCACCACAAACTTGGGGCCCTGCATCTGTTCATAACTGCGCACGATCCGCTTAAGCGTCTTGATGGATACATAACCGCCTATCACAAACACAGATGCCTGCCTGGGAGTGGGGCGCATCTGCATGCCCAGACGGCTGATATCGTAACGGGAGGTGACCAAAGGCCGCAGCTCGATGGCCCCGCAACCTGTCCCAAAAGCCAGAATCCAGAGGCTGTGAGCCCTGCACCAGTTGAAAAACTTCTCCATGATCTGGTTGCTGGTCCTGGCTGGCTGAGGACGCGCGTCCGCGAACCAGTCTCGTTCTTCCTCTGGAAGTCCTTCGTTGCGGAGTTTGCAGTCTTCCGAGCGCCATTCCGTATTGTGGAATGGATAGCGGGAAGCTGGTTCAGTCGGATCGGTTCCAGCCTCCGCGGGAATGACAGACTCTGGCGGAGGAGTCTCTTCCTGAATGTCTAGATCTTTATCTTCTATCATCATAACTCCTAAATAGTCCAGATCACCACTGCTACGATGCCGATCAGGGTGGGATACTTGAGGAAGAAGCGGATGCTGTCTTCAGCCCTGAACCTTGGGAAGGCGGCCCCCACAAACACGCTGAACATATAGATCCCAAAAGTCTTGGCCATCAAAACCGGGATATTGGTGGCTCCGCCAAAGAAGAGGTTCATAAACAGCACCAGCTTGGCACCGTTAAAGATCCCACGGTTGGTGGCCAACAGCCCCAGATAGTTGGACTGATATTCCGTGGGTGGCCCCATCGGGATTTCATTGGGCGCGATCACCAGCGAGAAGGGATTATGCATGTTCATGCCCAGCATGGCAATCATGGCGGCAATCACAGCCAGGGGATTGGTAAACAGCGTCCAGGTGAGGAAACCACCCTGTTGGGCGGCTACGATATCGATGATATTGAGGCTCCCATATTGGATGGCAATACTGATCACGCTGAGCGCGAAGGGTACTTCAAAAGCAGTCATTTGGGCCAGACCTCTGGCCACCGCGATGGCGGAATAGGGATGACCTCCCTCTCCTGCTCCGAGGGCCATGCCCAGCTGGCCAAAGAAGATAAAATACATCACCAGCAGCAGGTCTCCGGACATGCTGAAATTGCTGAAGTAGATATTGCCAAACAGTACCGGGATAAACATGTAGGTGCCGATCCCACCGGCAATGCGAAACACCGGCCCCAGGAAGAACATCACTCCATGAGTGATGGCAGTGCGCTTGGCGTTGTTTTTGATGATATCGATGAAGGGCTGCCAGACGGGAGGCCCGAGCCGGCCTTGCACACGGGCAAAGATCTTGGCCACGATGCCGGTGAGGGTGAGGCCCCACACGGTGACCACTCCCAGAGAAATGAAAGCCCATACAAGTCTTAAGGTCAGGCTCATTTGATCACCCCCAGAATCATAAACATTACTATGGTATAGAGAAAGATATGCAAGAGGTAGGTCTGCCCGTTTCCGGTATAGAGCCTGCCGAAAGTGGCCCCCAGAGACTGAGACCACTCTCCCACACCGTTCCAAAAGCTCACTGCCCTCGGTTTCACCCAACTCCCCAAAGCCTTCTGGTAATGGGCAAACATGTTGTAAGCCACATGGGTGGTCCAAGGTTTATAAGGACGCTCGGCGGCATAGACGATGTTGAACTGCTTCACCTTCTGAGGCTTGGCGATCACCAGCATCAGCCAGATCAGTGGCACCATAAACACTCCCATGGTCACATACATCACCAGATTTCCGTTCCAGTAGGCCTGCAGGTTGGGAGAAGCGAGGCTGATGTTGTAACCCGTCCAGCTCAACCACTCCGGCTTGGGAATGAAGTCCGCGATCGCCTTTGAGATGGGCTGCGTGATCAGATTGGGAAACATGGAAGCACCCATGATCAGCATGATGAAGACTCCCTGAGGGATCAGGAACCAGATGGGAGCCTCTTTCACATGAGCTTGACTGGGTTTGGGCTGTCCCAGAAATACCGTGTGTATAAGTTTATAGAGATAGAGGAAAGCCACGGCACTGGAGAAAAAGGCCACCGCAGTCTGCAGATAACGTCCCTGCTCAATGAGGGCCGTGTAGGTGAACCACTTGGAGCCAAAACCCGTGAGGGGTGGCACTCCCGATACCGCAATGATGCCCATCAGCACACTGATAAAGGAGATCGGCATCTTTTTGATCAATCCCCCCATCTCATAGAGTCTGCGGGTTCCGGTCCTATAGATCACCCCCGCAATCGCCATAAAGATCAAGGCTTTGAACATCATGTGGGTGAGGGCCAGATAAAGAGCCGACATCCAGCCCAGGTGCGTCATCAGAGAAAGACCCGCAACCACATAGCCCAGCTGGCTCATGCTGGAATAGGCCAGCAGCTTCTTCACATCTTCCTGGAAGACAGCCATTAGGGCACCTCCCAGAGCGGTAAACACGCCAATCCAACCCAACGCGATGGGTAAAACCCCTGTTCCGATGCTCTTGACGCTCATGCCCAGCACCAGCACCATTCCAAAGACACCCGCCTTGGAAAGCACCGATGAGATCAAAGCGGTGGAGTCATCCTCCGCTTCAGCATAAGCTCCCGGCAGCCAAACATGCACTCCCAGTGCTCCCATTTTGATCAGGAACCCTGCCAGCATCAGCACCAGAGGCGTGAAGCCGATCTGCACAAAGCTGAGCTGCCAGATGAGCGGATAAGTGAGCGGGAATTCCGGCATCAGCATCAGCCCTCCCATGATCAGGAAAGCCGCGCCCAGCGAGAAAGTGATATAGCTGAGACCCGCGGCCCTGGCATGGCGGCCTCTCATGATCAGCATCCAGGAGGAGACGGTCATAAACTCCCAGGCCAGGAAAAACTCCAGCTTGGAGCCAGCCGTCAACAGGTTGGCCAGGGAGAGAATCAGCATCATCAACACAGGAAAGAGGCCTTCCGCCTTTCCCCAACGGTGCATGAAGCCAAAGATCTGCACGATCGCCCCACCCACCAGGATCACGGCAAATAGTTGGCCCATGGGTGGCAAAACAGGCCAGACCTGCAAATATCCATAAGCCCCCAAACCCAGGATGGCCATCAAGCCTTTGACCCTGGCAGGAAAGAAATCCAGGAGGCTAAAGACCAGCAGACCCAATACAGGATAGAGAGAATTGACCGGCAGCTTGAGCAAACCGGTGGGGATAAGATAGGAGACCACAAACAGGGTGAGCACTCCCAGCACCACAGGCATATAGCGATGCGCGCCAGGACGATAGCCCTCGGGGCTGACTCCTTTGGCAGCAAAGCCCAGCCATCGGAACATATAGAAGGCTTCCAACAGCGAGCCGATCAGGATGGGAATCACCAGATAGGGTTGATCGATTGTAAATAGCACCCGCACCAGCTCCCACTTGGCAAAGAAGCCCGGGAAGGGTGGCAACCCCACCAGCGCTATCGTGAAGATACCAAAGCAGATCAGCAGTCCGCTGTCCGCTTTGAGCGCGCTCCAGGACTTCAGAGACTTGCCTTCCACCATCTCGGAAAGCCAGAACAGGCCTCCCTTGGCGAGGCTGTTGGAAATGATGAAACCGATGGCGATCACGAGGCTGTAATAACCCGGCACTCCAAGATTGCTGAGCCCGTAGATAATGAAGATCAGCAAGCCGGTCTGAGCTGTGGAAGAATACCCCAGCAGGCGTTTGGCGTCCGTTTGCCTCAGCGCGATCAGATTGGCCATCACGAAGCTCACCAGACCCGCACCGGCAAAGAGGGCCAGCATGCCATAATCCATCAGCGGCAACAGCTTATACATCAGGAAGATCAGCGCCGCGCTGTGCACCGAGGAGAGGACCGCTCCCATGCCGCCATGCGCGCTTTGATAGACGTCCAGGGCCCAACCGTTGGCAGGGAAAGGCTTTAGATCGATAAAGACGGCCATCGCGATCAGGAACAGCGCCACCCGGTAGGCCAGAGACTCAGCCACGGGATTGAGGATCCACATATCCAGATTGAGAGTGCCGGTGAAGCGGTAGGCAAAGATGATGCCGATCAGGAGCAGCGCGCTGCTGATCCCTCCCGCCATCATATACTTGATCCCCGAGGCCAGGGACGTCCTGGTTTGTCTGATCCCGATCAGCGCGTAGGATGCGATGGAGAGGATTTCCATGAATACAAAAGCGTTGAAGATATCCCGCGTGAGAATCAATCCACTAGCCCCCAGCAGCAACAGCATATACAATGCCATGGGCTGGGCTCCATCCAGAAAGAACCTGCGTCCAAAGGCTATCGAACCCAGGAATCCCATTACCAGGACCACGATCAGCAGGATGACTTCCTGAAAGCCAAAACTGAGGCCGATGGAGAGCGGGACCTCAAAGCCCGCCGTGAAAAACTGGCTCTGCAGGGCTGGATTCTGGCTAAGCTCCCAAAGCCGGAATCCCACCAGGACCAATGCGGCGGCCAGAGTGGCGTAGAGCAGGCCCAATCCTATCTCACGCTTCACTTTATCAAAGAGAGCGATGGCAAACGCCGAGGCCAGAAACAGGGCGATCAAATAAAGGGGATTTACCATTTTTGCTCCTCGTGGTCATCGATATTGGTGCTGCCCGTGGCTTTATTGAGCCGCACCGCGTAAGCCAGCATCAGTCCAGTCACGGCCAGGCCGATCACGATCGCCGTGAGCACCAGGGCAGACGGAACGGGGTCCACGACCTTGCTGATGGCCTGCATTCCTGCAAAAGAAGCATCGGCGGTCGAAACGGCTCTGTCGATAATCGGGGCCGTTCCGCCTTTCACATAGCCGATGGCCACGATCAGAAGATGCACGCCCGTGTCCACAACGGTGAACCCGATGATCATCCTGATGATGTCTTTCTTGACCAGGATGGCCCAGATTCCAGCCAGGATCAACAGCATTCCGGTGATGAGCAGAATCATAGATCCTCCCCTTCGTGCTGGATGGAGGCCAGCACACTGGCCAGTTCGCTGCCCACCTTGATACCTATCAATGAATAGATGACCGGCACGGCACCTGCTGAAAAGAGGGCAAGAAACTTCCCGGCCAGCAAATAGCGGGGATCCAGGAAGTGATGTACTCCCAACAGGATAAGCCCTGCCAGCCCCATTGCCACATAGGCTAGGCCAGACAGCGACTCACTGATATGCAGGAGCAGATGAGATAGGTGAAAACGGACCTCAGCCATGATCAACATCAGGATGCCGGAAGCGATCACGACTCCGCCCTGGAAACCTCCCCCAGGGCTCAAATGGCCGTGGGTGAAGATATAGATGCCCAACACCACGATCATCGGCACCAGCAGGTTCGATCCCGTCTTGAGAATCTCGGAGCCTTCCGTGCGTGTTTTAACTGCTGAGCTACTGAGGGTTTCATTTTTCACTACAGAGTTACTGAG
>JAGOIY010000067.1:0-1863 GCA_017995405.1 Candidatus Cloacimonadota bacterium | reverse complement strand
GAGTTACTGAGATTGTTCTGGGGATCTGTCGTTCCCGTAGCATCGAATTCCAATCCGGCGAGTGCTGATTCATCGCAAACGGGGACGTTTGCGGCTCCATCAGCATCGTCAATCTCCAATCCAGCGCTTCTTTTCTTTCTTTTCAACAAAAACCCTATCCCCGCCGTGGCCAAAAACAGCACCGTCACCTCTCCCAGGGTGTCCAGTCCGCGGTAGCTCACCACCACAGCGGTCACCGCGTTGGGCATATTGAGATCACTGGTGGAGCCTCGCACATATTCCGAGGCCAGAGGGTTGAGCTCTTGCGCGGTTTGGAATTCCACTCCCAGTTGCCAGAGGATCCAGCCCATGCCAAGGATGGCCGCAAAGACCAATAAATACTTAATCATCTTTGCCCTCCCTGCTGGCGCGGATATGCTTGAGGGCATAGAGGAAGATCACCGTGGTAAGTCCCGCTCCGATAGTTGCTTCCGTCATCGCCACATCCGGCGCGGCAGCCAGCAGAAACATTATGGACGCGGAAAGGCTGATCACTCCCGACGCGATCACGGCGCTCACCACTCTTTTGGTATAGATGGCAAAGATGGCCGCCGCTACGCTGATCAGGCCCAAAAAGATCAAGGTAATGGTTTCAAACATTGCATTCCTCCCTGTCCTCAAAGGCCTCATCGCCCCGCTCGGCAAGCTCGTCCCTCACGCTGCGGTCCGTGAGCTTGATGCCCAGACGGTGCGAAGCCCGGCTCATGGCATGAGAACTGATAGGATTGGTGAACAGGATAAACAGCACCAGCAGGATGAGACGAGGCAGCCAGGCGGGCAGGATCAATCCGATCCCGATCAATACCAGGATGGAACCCAGCGAAGTAGCCTTGGTGCCTGCCTGCATACGGTTATAGACGTCCGGCATTCTCAATACGCCCAGTCCCCCCAAAAACATCAGCACCGAGCCCAAAAGCGTTACTATAGCTCCCGCGATCTGCATCAGAGCCCCCTTTCCATATAGCGCGCCACCACGATCCCACCCAGAAAACTGAGCAGGCCATAGACCAGCGCCACATCCAAATAGATGATCCTGCCAGCATGGAGGGCCAGCATAGCAATCACAGAGATGCCCAACACAGTCATAACGTCCAGCGCCACAACCCGATCCGCGCAGGTGGGCCCCTTCAAAAAACGGATAAAGGCCAGCAGCATCCCGGCCAGCATGATGAAAAACGAGCTCTGCATCAGCAGCATAACGGTGCTATCCAAAGATCACCTCCAGATATTTCTCAAAGGTGCTCACAATCCTGCGGGTGGCGTCGTCCACATCGCTGGACTGAATATCGATCCAGTGGATGTAGAGGTCTTCCCCATCCGTTTCCACCGTCATCGTTCCAGGGGTGAGCGTGATCGAATTGGCCAGCACGATGCGCCCCAGAGGGCTTTTCAGCCTGGTCTTCACTTTCACGATGCCAGGGTTGATCGGCAAGCTGGGACTCACCACCCGGAAGGCCACATCCAGGGTGCTCTTCATCAATTCACGCAGAAACACCAGGATATAGACGGGGATGTAAATCAAGGAGAGGGGTGTGAGCCTCAGATCTCCCAGCTGGGAAATCCGCGGTAGAAAAATCAAGGAAATCAGCGGTGCCACAATGGCAGCCACGATCAGCTCATCCCTCGCAGTGCCTCCCAACGCGATCCAAAGCGCGAACAGCAGCACAGTGCTGAGGACAAAGGCTTTGAGCTTGTGCATAAAACCTCGCTTATATCAACTATTGCATGGGGTGAAATTCTGTACTTAAATAGACTTGTTTACAAGTTTGGCCATACCATCAAATCTGTCAAGAGAGAATTGTCTTTCAGACCAAAATCTGCTTA
>JAGOIY010000066.1 GCA_017995405.1 Candidatus Cloacimonadota bacterium | reverse complement strand
AGCGGGTTATTTGGCGTCTATATCCACCAGTTTATAGTCTTTGTGGCCCATTCCGATAGCGTGGGCATAGTCGATCTGGTGGCGTCCGCTGACGCGGCTTTCCTTGAGGAAGGCGTCTTCACAGTTGTGGGCTTTGTTGACCAGGTCATAGGAAGCAGCTTCGATGGCCACGATATCCGTGGAGGCCAGAATGCCGATATCCTTCACGAAAGGTTTGGGAGAGTGAGACATACAGTCACAAGCGCTGCTGATATTGGCGAGGACGTTGATATAGACCATCTTGCGCTGGCTGGACAGCACTTTGGCATATTCCACCAGTCGCTCCTGAAAGGCCTCGGCACTGCGACCTCCCGGAGATTGCGAAAACACCTTCACCGGGCACACAGAAATGCATTTTCCGCAGGCTATGCAGGCTGTGTGATCGATGTTGACAGGATCAATGGTGATGGCACTTTCCGGGCATGAACTTACGCAGATTCCGCAGGAGATGCATTTCTCGCTGTCATACACTGGATAGTTGCCTTGGTGCTGAAAGCGTTTTCCCTCCCGGCTGGCCAGGCCCATGGCAATGTTTTTGATGGCCCCGCCAAACCCGGCATTGCCATGACCTTTCACGTGAGAAAAGATCAAATAGCCGTCGTAATCAGTGAAATGGCTACCAGTGTAAACTTTGCTGAAATGCTTAGCCCTGGCTTCGAAAGCCAGATTCGCTTCATCATCCAGGATATCGATGGGGGCAAAATCAAAGCCGTGCTTTCTGGCCAACGCTATGTGGCTGGCAGTTTTGGAGCGGGGACCGCCATAAAGCACGTTGGTCTCCACCAGGGTGGCGTCAAGATTGAGGCAGAGGTCTTTGATCAGGGAGGCGGGGAGGAAGTTCTGGTTGCCTTCTTCCCCAAAGTGGAGCTTGATGGCGATCTTGCCATTCAGTTCACCGCTCAGCTTGGCATAGATTCTGCTCACGGCCTGAGGGCTGATCTCGTTGGTGAACCAAACGGTGGATTGCTCGCCAGATGTGCCCTCTTGTGAAGCAGGTTTTTGCGGCTCGGCTTTCACGCAAGCGCAAGGCAGGAGCATTGTTAGCATAATAATGACGGCATAAATCAATTTGCTTTCCATGCAGGTGTCTCCAAATCGCTGGGTTGCTATTTGAGCAGCATCATCTTGTAGGTCTTGCTATATCCCTGTCCCGTAAGGCGATACATATACATGCCACTGGCTACGGACCTGCCCGCGTCGTCCTGGCCGTTCCAGACCGCCTGATGGTTTCCTGCCGGCAGCTGTTCATCTACCAGCAAACGAACGCGCTGGCCTTTGAGGTTAAAAATCTCCAGCTTCATATCCGTGGACTGGCTATTGGCAAACGCGATGGTGGTGCTGGGATTGAAGGGATTGGGATAATTGGGATAGAGCGCCAGGCTGGGCAGAGCGGGATTGAGCAACTGACCATCTGCTACCGCGGAACCTGTGATAACGCGGATGTTATCGATGGTCCAGCCGGGATCGGTGAGCTCGATATGGATGGATTCGTCTGTGAGTCGGAACCGCAGGTAATATGATCCGGGATAGTCACTTAGGTCCACATACTGCCGTTGCCACCAGTCCTTGCGTCCCGAGCTTTCCCAGAGAGTGGTCCAGGTGGAGCCATCGGCAGAGATTTGCACTTTCACGGGATCGTGCACAGGCTCGGTGTAGAGGTGAGAATCGAAGCTCAGGAGCGGATCTCCGCTGGCAGGAATGCTGATGGGATTGACGGTCTGAATCCAGACGTCGCAGTTTTGGGCGTAGAATCCTCTTCCGCCCCAGCTGTCTGTAATCGCGTAGCCAGAAACGCTTTGTTCGTTTTGGACCACCCAGGGGCCTTCAATTTGCCAGTTGGCGGTGCCGTCTTCCCAGTCCTCTGAGAAGCCGACTGTGGCGGGACTGAGATCAAAACTGCGGTGATTGGCACCGGGAGTGAGGGTCACGCTGCCCTGGTAGGGATAATAGCCATCGGCGTGGATGGTGATGGGATACTCGCCTTCAAAGGCTTGATAGACGTATGCTCCGTTTACGACCAGACTGTCCACCCAGGTATTTCCAAGCACGATCAGAGCGGGAATGTCGATCCCACCGCTTTGGACGTGGCCACTCAGAGTGGCAGGCTGGCGCGGGGTGAGTATCAGGTCCCGCGGGGTCCAGTTCGTATTGTTGATCGTCACCGAGGGCAGCACCGTGTCAAAATATCCCCGCTTTTTGCCTATCACCGTGTAGTTTCCCGTCTGCAAAGACCGATAGTATCTGCCATTACTGGCATAGGACAGACGCGGTCGCAGCCAATCGGCATGGTGCTGCTGGATAATGACTTCGGCTTCCAGGGGCTGATTTGTGACGGAATCCTTTACAATGCCGGTAAGCATCGCGCTGGTGGGCACGTCGGAGGAATATGGCAAAGCCCGGTTGAGCAGCCAGCGCACTCCATTGCTGCAGCGCTGGACGGTGTTGACCATCAGAAGGCTGTCCGGCTGGAGATTGCGGGTGCCGCACTCGATCAGGATCTGGATGGTGCCGTACTGCTGATACATCCAGTCGTGGAAAGCGCCTTTGCGACTGAGATTGGGCAAAGATTCATAGGTGGCCCCACCAGCTTCCTTGGTGATCTGGGCCGCTATTCCGGCAGAGATGGCAGCAGCCTGATTGACGTCCGGAGAGGGGCGCACCTCTTTCCAATTGAAGGGGTAGTAGCATTTCTCGCTGAGGTTGCCGGTGCGGGAGGAATGCCAGACGATGGAATAGACAAACCGGTATTGCTCCGCCAGGTTATATACTGCCTGCACTTCGCTTTCGCTCATGGGAGCGGGGCCCCGGTAATAATCCCACACTTCCAGGCCACCTGGCTGCATGAGGGTATCGCCCTGCACCCAGTTGAAGCTGAAATTACGGTTGATATCCACTCCGTCGATGTCGTATCCCACCAGATTGCTGTAGTCAAAAACACCGTTGTTGTTATTGTCGCGCTTGTTTTTACGATATGAGGTGTCCAGGTTGGCGGTCACCACGTTGTGGCCTTCCGGGGTGAGGCTGGGAACCAACCAGATATCCAGCTGGTTGATCCACTGATTATAGGGCAGCTGATAGCGGTTGGCCAGAATCTCGGCAATGTTGCTCATCGTGATCTGAACACCCAGGACCTCTTCGGCATGCACCTGGCCCACCAAGAGAATCGCGGGCTCCTGTTCGTCGTTGTTGACGTTGTCGGAAATACGCATGGCATAGATGGGCAGGCCTTCCTGCTGGGAAACACCGATCTGCACTTTTTTGGCAATATCGGGATGCTGTGCTTCATGATCGGAAAGCATCTGAGATATTTGGGCATAGGTGTAATAACAGGTGGGCAGATTCTGGGCCCCAAGGGCTAAGATAGCTGTTAGCAGTATGATAAGCGCGGCTAATCGCATTTGGACTCCAAGAGATTTGTTATGTTTTCCATTTATTAAGCAATTTCCAGACCAGCAGAAGGGCTAATTGGAGCAGAGGCTGGTTTTGGATTACGGGTCAAGCGTTTCCATCAAACCGCGACTCTGTCCCACCGCTCCTCTGTTTTGAGTGTGATAAACCTCAAAGTGCTCTAACGTCTACAGCACAAATCAGATCTGCCATTGAAGTGATGATGTAGATCCTCTCAGAATCCTTCCCCGGCATGCTGGTGGCTTATCTGGAGATAAAATCCAGCACCTCTCCACCAGGTATCTGTTTCACTTTGCCGCCGTCGTTGATATCACGCATGGGGCCAGCTTCGATCTCTGCGCTGTCCGTGTAGCCTCTCAGCTCCCAAAAGCCAGGCACATAGTGGTCCATGAGCTCTATCCTGACGATCGATTTGGCGGATTTGTAGCCCCAGAGATAAGGTG
Source organism: Candidatus Cloacimonadota bacterium (assembly GCA_017995405.1). Lineage (GTDB taxonomy): Bacteria > Cloacimonadota > Cloacimonadia > Cloacimonadales > Cloacimonadaceae > UBA3900. The sequence continues at coordinate 6,896 of JAGOIY010000066.1, read as the reverse complement.
TAAAAGCACGGATGGGACCGCCATAATCCTCGGTGAGCAGTTCGCCGTCAAACTCCCAGGCCACGATGGTCTTTTCCTTGAGAGCAATGTCCAGCGGAATGGAAGTGTCATAGACCAGGCCGTGAGACCAGAAGCGGATGTATTTGCAGCTGTCCCGCATGCCCACTTCTCTGAGGAGGTCGGATAGGGCCACTCCTCCCCAGATGCCTCTCACAGACCATCTGGTCACACTGGTGAGCCGCGCGTCGGCTGTGGATTTTGGCAGCTTCATCAATTCCTGCCAGCTGAAGGTGCGGGGTTTATCACACAAGCCTGTGACCTCGAGGGTCCAGCTTTCCCGGTCCAGTTTGCCGGGATGACCTTCCACCCAGAAGACGGGGGTGTTCATTTTGGCGAGTTTGTGCATGGTGTTTCCTTTGTTGGGGTTACAGCTCAGAGATGATAGACTGAGAATGATAGTCAGGCCTGACAACAGGTATTTAACAATTGAGGAGCGGGGACGCAGCAGGGCTTTCACGATTCCGTCCGGGGATGCACCAGGATCTCTTCTACAACGTCGCTGGGGAGGATGGAAGCCGTACCGCGCTTTGTGGCCAGCTGTTCGGCCGCTCTGCCAAGGATGAGAGAACCGGCTATGGCACTGAGGGCCATATGCTCGTTCTGGGCTATTCGGGAGGCCACAATTCCGGCCAGGACATCTCCGCTTCCACCGGTGGCAAGGCCATCGTTTCCACTGTTGGTGATAAAGACGTCTTCTCCATTTCTGATCAGGCTGAAGTGACTTTTCAGCAGGATGGTGACGGGGCTTTCTGGCAGGAAAGACCGCAGCTTGCCGATGGGGTCATTATACAGATCGTCCATATTGATATCAGCCAGGCGGCAAAACTCACCCCAATGAGGGGTTATGATCAGTTCATAACGATCCAGCAGCGGCAGCATATCCCGGTTTTCCGAGATGAGATTGAGCGCGTCGGCATCGATCACCAGAGGGGTGGCATGCTGTTCCAGCACGATATTCAGGATTCTGAGGGCCCAGGGATCGCGTCCCAGGCCAGGACCGATCAGAATCACGCTGGCGTCCTTCCAAAGCTCCGTGAGCTGTTGAGCTTCCGGAAGGCCCTCGTCATCCTCAGGGACGCTCACATAGAGAGCTTCCGTGAGCCTGGAGGCGTAGAGGCTGGCAAGCTCTTTGCGATGATAGACATACACATAGCCAGCTCCCGTCCGCAAAGCCGCTTTGGTTGCCAGCAGACTGGCCCCGGTATAGCCTTCCCGGCCGCCAATGATCACTACTCTGCCATACATGCTTTTATAGGCTGTCGCAAAACGGCCGTCGGACGGCAGGTCCTCATAATTGGCCAGCCAGGTGTGACTGATATCTTCATACATCGTTTCATTGATGCCGATCGGCACTCTCTCCAGCTTTCCGCAATACAGCTTGGCCCGGCCAAAGAAATGGCCGGGTTTGTAAGTCTCCATGGCCAGAGTAAGTTCCGCTTCCACGCAAATCCCGGTGAGGCCATTATCTCCATGGATGCCGGACGGAATGTCCACGCTGCAAACCGGTGTCCTGGATTCGTTTATCCGCTCGACAAGCTGGATGACGTGGTCCGGCATCATAGCCTGAAAGCCGGTCCCATATATGGCATCCACGATCAGGGCCGCGTTGTCCAGATAAAACTTGAGCTCGCTTTCTTTTTCGGGAATGGACATGATCTTGATTTTGAGCTTTTCACACAGCTCCAGGTTGTGCTTTTGATCCGGCGAAGCTTTCTCGGAATCGGTGAGGATGATGAGGGTGTTATAACCCAGAATGTTGAACCAGCGAGCGATCACAGCTCCATCGCCGCCGTTGTTTCCGGGACCGCAGACGATCAGGACATAGCCGTCCTTGCTCAGCTTGAAGTGATCCAGGATCTTGGTCACGCAGCCCCGGCCCGCGTTTTCCATCAGGACCAGGGACGGGATACCAAGTTCGGTGATAGCCTTGCCGTCCACGGCCCGCATTTGTTCTACAGTCAGGATCGGGATCATAGATGCTCCTTTTTATGGTCTTCGGTGTGCAGTTTGATCTCAAAGGTAGTGCCTTCATTGACGGTGCTTTCCAGCACTTTGATATGGCCTTGATGATACTCTTCGATGATACGTTTGGCCAGGCTGAGTCCCAGACCCCAGCCCCGCTTTTTGGTGGTCACCCCAGGCTCGAAAATCTTCTTCCACTGGCTTCTGGGTATGCCCTTGCCCTCGTCCCGGATCTGCAAGTAGACCCACTTATCCTTGCGGGTGGCGGTGAGGATGATGTTTCCACCCCGGGAGGTCATGGCGTCCACGCAGTTTTTGATCAGGTTTTCCAGGGTCCATTTAAAGAGTTCCGCGTCCAGCATCACGTTCACGCCCTCGATCTTGCTGATCAGATGGATGTCTATCCGCGATCCCAAATGGGGCATGCGGTGGCGAAAGTATTCCACCGTCTCGCTGAGGATATCATGCATGGGAGCGGGCTGCAGTTTTACCTGAGAGCCTACTTTGCCAAAGCGGGAGGCGATGTTGCGCAGGTGTTCCAGATCGGTGGTCATGAAATCGATGATCTGGCCGGTGGGCATTTGTGGTTCAGATCCGGGAGCAGTGCTCTTCAGATAGTCGATCCACCCCATCAACGAAGTAATAGGAGTGCCGAACTGGTGGGCCGTCTCTTTGGCCAGGCCAATCCAGAGCGTGTCCTTCTCGGTACGCCGCAGCAGGAAGAGCCCATAGCTGGAAAAGGCAATCAGCAGCACGGCGATCAGCAACTCCAACACCACAAAGTTGCGGATCTGGGAAAGCGATCGCGGCAGGGAAAAGTAGATATAGCCAAGGCTGTCGGCCTCGCTGGCGATAGGGATCTCTGCCATCGCGTCTATGCGGTCCCGGAGGTGTTGCCGGTCATTCTCTCCGATCTCGGAATATCTGGCTACTTCAGGAATATCGACGTTTCTCCAGAACAACGGGACTTTCTGACGATCCGTCACTATGATCGAATAATCCACCTTGCTGATAAATTGCTGCAGCGATACCGGTTTGGCATAAAACGCATAGCCCGTGACCATATCCTCATCGGTAAGAGGAGTTTGGTTCATGTTGGCCATCTGCTCCTGCAGCAGCGCCTGGGATCGATACGAGAGCTCGGAGTATAGCGAATCCTGTGAAATCCCCACTTTGTTCCAGAACAGAGGCGTGTAGGCCTCGTCTGTGATGATCACCGGAATGGGGTTTTTTTGCATAAACTCCAGACTGATATAATCCCACAGCGCTTCCTGAAAGTTGCGCTGGGAAGCAAACTGGAAGTAGTGCGTGCGGACCTCACTGAGCAGGTCCTCATACTGTTCCGCCTGGCGTAAATAGCTGTCCGTGTATGCGATATACTGAGCAAAGATACGCGGTACGTATTCCTGCTCGCGTCTGGCATTGCGGATCAGAATCTCAGTATAGATTGCGAAGGCGACAAAGATCACCACCGTGCCGATGATGAGATAGAGACGCAGGGTCTGAAAGCGGTTAGTGCTTTTTCGCGAGGTCCCAGACTGCGTCGAGTTCCTGGAGGCTGGCTTCATGAATATCCTTCCCGGAGCTTTCGTAATGGTCTTCTATATAGTTGAAACGTTTGGCAAACTTGCGGGTGGTGGCTTTAAGCGCACTTTCCGCGTCGATATGCAGCTTGCGGGCCAGATTCACTATGGTGAAGAGCAGGTCTCCCAATTCCTCACGGATGTTTTCCAACTGCCCGGATGCCAGAGCGGCGTGAAACTCCTCCTGTTCCTCTTCCAGCTTGGCCAGGACGGGTTGCAGGTCTGGCCAGTCGAAGCCCACCGAGGCGGCTTTTTCCTGGGTCCGCTGGGCCTGAATCAGGCCCGGAAGCGAACGTGGAATGCCTTCCAACACGCTTTTACGCTCTTTCTTTTCGCGCTTCTTGATCCGTTCCCAGTTCATTTTCACTGCTTCCGCCCCCTCCACATGGTGGTCGGCAAAGACGTGCGGGTGGCGTCTGACCAGCTTGTCGTTGATCTTGGACAGCACCTCGCGGATGTCAAAACGGTCTTCTTCAACGGCGATCTGGGCCTGGAAGATGATGTGCAGCATGAGGTCTCCCAGTTCCTCACTCAGGGACACGTCATCCTCGTCCTCGATGGCTTCCACGGCTTCATAGAGTTCCTCTATAAAGTTGGCAGTCAAGGATTTGGGGGTCTGTTTGATGTCCCAGGGACATCCGGATACGGGATCGCGGAGCCGGGCGATGATCTGGACGAGATCGTCAAATTCCTGCAAGGGCTTCCTCCTCGGGAGTTTCAGCTTTCAGTGTAACAGGATATATCTTGTTGAAAGGTATATGGATGGCCACATTGACCGCCGCCAGATAGATCCACACAAAGTAGTTCCAGCGAATGCTGCTGGGCAGAATGCTGGCAAAGATAAACAAGATCAGGGAGCTCAGCCACATCAGATTCCAGGCGCGCTCCTTTCCATCCGAGCCCCTGGCCAGTTTAAACAGCCTCCAAATCCAATGCCCATACAGATACAGGAAGGCCGCCAGGATGATGATCCCCCAGTTGCCAAACAGCTCCATCAGAAAGTTGTGGGGGTTGGTGATCCAGCCGGTGCGCAGCAAGGCATCAGCGCTCATATAGGGCTCGTAATTTCCACCTCCCACTCCCATAAATCCTGTGGACGCGGCCATGAGGACCGTCTCGCCGATCAACTGCTGGCGGATTTTGATCGAGCTCATATACACCGAACCAGATTCGGAACCGATGCTACTGGTCTGATGTTTGAGCACCAGCAACACCAGCTTGATCTCTTTGTGAAAACGCAGCCAGAGCGCGCCTCCCAGCATGAGAACAGCCAGCCCCAGGATCAATTTCTGCCGCAAACCCACTCTCCAGATGAAGAACCAGGCCAGGAAAACCGCCATCACCAAAATGCCAATGCGAGCGCCCTGGATCGTCATCAATACCAATACGATGACCGTGATCAGGGCCGCCAGAATTCCCAGCCACCATTTTCCGCTCAACTTTGGCAAAAAGAGCAGAAAGGGCGTGAACAACATCATATAGGCGGCTAGGTTGTTTTCGTTGTAGAAAGGCCCGGTGGGCACATAGTGCCAATCGCCGTAGAGCCGGGAAGAAGGCAGATGGTGAAAACTGGTGAGTTCCCACAGCGCCGTGAGCACATAGAGCAGCAAAATCCCGCTCAAAAACCAGGGGGCCAGCTTCAGCAGACCGGGTTTTCTCAAGAGCCGGTCAAAGGCCATAAACATCACGCTGTAGCGTGCGATCAGCAAAGCGTAGAGCAGCACTTCCTTGCTGTCCACGGCCCAGAGATAGCTGAGCAGGTTGTAGATAAACCACAGGGCCAGAAACAGCAGGGGTCTGGCATTGACCGCATCGATGAGGCGGGTCTGGGGATAGATCAGCACCCAGGCCAGGCAGAATAGCGCCACCATGATCACGGGAGCGTAGAACAGAGCGGGATGAAAGGGATAGAACTCCACCAGCGCGTAGAGGCCAAAGGCCATCAAGATGAGGCTGGAAAGGGATTTATGCTGCTTCACATCTGGCTGTCTGAATCTGAGGCGGGGCGGGATTTCAGGGCTGAGAGCACGCGGTCAATCTCGGCTTTGTGGGTATTGATCACGTTTTCTTTGACGATAGCCACAAAACAGGCCAGCAGAAAGGCCATAAAGGTCACGATACTCACCAGCAGAGCGCGTTTGGGCTTGGAGCGCAGACCTGCCATCGAGGGCGGGTCGAGGATATCGAAGCTGGGCATGTCACGCGCTTCATCCAACCTGGCGATCTCGTATTGGGGATAGAGATATTCAAACACCTTTTTCTGGATCTCCAGATTGAGCTTGAGCTGCGCGAACTGGAGGCTGAGATCGGGGATGCGGTCGATCTGGATCACATACTCCGGCATCAGTTTAGAGCCGCTGCCTTCCAGCTCTTTGACCTTGGTCTTCAGATAGTCCCGGCGGCTGGCCAGCTCTTCCAGCACGGGAGAGCCCTCTCCATACTGCTTGAGCGCCACGTTGTATTCCATCTCGGCCTTGTAAAAATCCGAGATACTTTCGCTGTACAGAGTGATCAGAGAGGCAGTCTGTTCGTCCAGACCGATGGCGCGGTTCTTTTGTTGGAACTGCTTGACTGCCGTGGCCAGGGAGTCTATCGTGAGCTTGGTGACTGCTACCTGAGACTCCAGAAATTCGCGCTGGAGCTTGCTTTTGCTGCCCCGGTTGTTGCGCAGATAGTCTTGCAGCTCTGCCAGATAGAACTCCGCGATCTTTTTGGAAAAGAGCTTGTCTTTGGTCTCGATCCGCACCGTGATCATCTTGCTCTCTTCATCAGCGTTGATTTTGGCGAGCTTGCTGGATACCTTGAAGACGGCCAGTTCCATGGCTTCGTCGCGCGGGTTATCCGTGAGCTTGAAGTATTTGAGCAGGTCAAACTCGTTTATCACCCGCTCTCTGAAACTGCGGCTGCGCATTATCGACACAAACTCCACGGCCGGATCGGTCTTGCTGCCGGACAAAAGACCGCTGCCGATCATACCCAGCAAACCGCTGTCCAATCCTGACAGTGACGCGTTGTCCGCCACCGGAACGATCACCGTTTTGGAGACCCAGTGCTTGGGCGTCACCAGCGCGTAAATGATGCTCCCCACGGCAAATACAGCCGTGAAGACGATCACCAGCCATTTATGCTTCGCGATCACGTAGAGGAGGTCGAAAAGACCCAGTTCCTTGCGCATAATCACCACTTCATCATTATTTTGCGTTTGGCGATCACAATGACGCGGGTGGGCGGAATCTGTCAACTGATATTTGCCGCGGGGGAACTGAAGTTCTGAGCTTATGGTTGTATGTT
>JAGOIY010000065.1 GCA_017995405.1 Candidatus Cloacimonadota bacterium | reverse complement strand
AAAAAGTGAATATCAACCGCGAGGTAAACCATGGCCCTGAAAGAAAACCTTATCCTATCAATCAAAAAAGCAATGCAAGGCGAGATGGACAGTGTGACCTTGTATCAGAACGCCGCCAATCATAGCGACGATCCCGAGATCAAGCAGTTCTTCCACTCCCGCCGTGAAGAAGAAAGACAGCATTACAACTTCCTGCTGAAATACTATCAAGAGATTTCCAGCGACCTGCAACCCAGCGATATGAGCAATGAGCTCAAAAGCGCTGAAGATCTGCACCCCATTTTCTCTGAGAATTTCATCCAGCGCATCGGCCAGGACCAATATCTCTTTTCCGCCATCTCGACCGCCCTCCTGCTGGAAAAGGATGCCATCGAGCACTACCGCCAGTGTGGACTGGAGACCGATTCCGTTACGTTAAAGTCCTTCTATGACATTCTGGAGAAATGGGAAACCCGCCATTATGAAGACCTGCTCAACATCCAAAAGGAAGCCGAGGTCCATTATTGGCAGATGAACAACTTCGAACCATTCTGATCTTGCACGGAGCGGGGTGGCAATCCCCGGCCGGGATCAGTAGTATTGCTCCAAAACGCTCAGGCTTTTCAGCTTGAGCGTTTGGTGCGTATGGCCCTGATAGTAGTGGCTGAAAAATTCGTTCAGTTCCCGGACGATTGGCCTGCTGAGTTTTAGCTGACCCAGACAGCTGCCTATGCTGGGCAGATTGGTGAGCAGATCTCTGGCCCCGGGGCTGAATCTATTCGTTTCATCCTGGGAATAATCCTGCCTGGAGCAGCTTTCGCAGATCAATCCGGCATCCCGTTTCAGATAGGCTGCCGGACTTGTCGTGGCTCCACAGGAGGCGCACAGGTCCAGCTCCAACTTCAGTCCCTGCAACTGCATCACTCTGATAAACAGCCTCCAAAACAGCGGCAGCGGCTCTCCTTCCGTTTTCACCAGATAATCCAGATACCCGGAGAGAAGATCAAAATACAACGCGTGTTCATCTGCTGCAACCACCAGGTGGCTGATCAATTCAGCTCCACAGAGTGCCGTGCTCCAGCGTTTGGGGTCTGGATAGCTTCGTTCGGTGACGGGGCTGGCTTCACAGAACAGGTACAGACCTGTTTCAAGCGGCTCATACAGTGTGAGCTCATATCCCCAAAGAGGCTGGAGGGGGGGAGAGCTGGGTTTTTGACGCAGGCCTTTGGCAAGAAATGAGATACTCCCCAGATTGCGGCAGATGGCCTGAGCGATCAGGCTGCTCTCACCATAGTGGCTGAGCTTGAGAATGATGGAGATATCTTTTACGCGGCCTTTCATGAGGATGATTTCCACTCCGGCCGGACGGCAATCAAGCCTTCCAGGACGCTTGCTAATCTGTATGTCATAATCCCAGTTCCTCTCTTGCTTTGCGCGTTTCAAGCGGTTCTACAAACGCGGTTTGATGGTCGGTATAGGTTATGAAGCCAGGAGCGCTGCGTCGGGGTTTGCGCAGATAACGGACCTGAGTGAAGTCAACCGGCACGTTGGATGAGGACCTGGCCTTGGAATACCAGGCCGCGAGCCTGCAACAAAGTGACTTGAGTTCAGGGGGCGGGTCAGTCTTTTTCAAACAGCGTAAAAGCACGTGCGCGCCACGGTAGATGCGGGTGTGAAACCACCAGTCATGAGGCCTGCCAAGCTGGGTGCTGATAAAATCGTTCTCACTTGCCTTGCGTCCGATCACGATCTCAAACTCCTCGCTGATCCTGATCCTGAGCAGTTTGTCCAGGATACTCAGCTTCTCGTGGCCGGATTTGGAGCTTTTAGGGCCATCAACGATAAAATCAAGCTCTTCCCCTGCTTCCACTCTGGCCAAAACACCTTGCAGGTGCCTGAGCTCAGTCTCGCCATCGGCAATGTGACGGGTTATGACTTCCAGGCCGGTCCTGGCTTTCTTGTAACGTTTCAGATACAGGTCCATGTTTTGAGCGGGGCTGAGGTCCTCCCGCAACGGGACACGCACGGAGGCCATATTGGGGTCATAGTAGTTCACGGATTCCAGACTGGTCTGCCCTTTGTTGATCTGGCCAAGATTGTATTTAATCACTTCGGCATAGAGTTTCCAGGTTTCCATAGCCTCGGCTGAAAGCAGTTCCAGGCGCTGTTTGGCAAGCTTTTTCTCCAGTTTGTCGATGGCCTTTTTCCAGAAAGCGGTCTGCCGTCTGACCCGCTCTCTTTCTTCTCCAGCCACGATCACATGGGTGTAATAGGCCAGGAAATATGAATTGACATCATCAAAGCGCAGCTCATCCGCGCTTTCCGGGACTTTCAGAGTAAAAGGCGGTCTGAGGTCTGTCTGAGAGGGACTCCAGCTGGTTTGAGGAGCTTGATACTCCAGACGCGGCAAGATCTGCCGGGCGGGATTGTCAGCCAGGCTGTATTTATGAAGGGCGTCCACCACAACGGGTTTGCCATTTTGTATTTCGCAGAGGATTATATTGGGACGGGGCGGACATAGTTCAGCTATCAACTGCCAGTCCCGGACTTCCTGATAAATATCGGTTTGCCTAATCTCCAGATAGAGGATACGGTCGGACGGGTCCAGCCAGATTCTTTGGACCTGGGCATGGCGTAGCTGGTTCCATAAGGGCTCACCGCTGCTTTCACCGCTGGGCAGCAGGACGGGAAAGGAATCATTGGGCCTCAGCACAAAGCTCAATACCCGGCCGTCCTTGAAACACAGGCCCACAGTCTGTTTGTGACGGGTTACAGCCTCGATCTGAGGTCTATACTCAGCCATCGTCTGGCTCCAGAGTTTTAGAAGCGAGTAATTCAAAGCATTGACTCCATTGTTTTTTTGTCTTGACAGCAATACGGCTTATAATAATTAGTACCATAAAGAATAAGCACCGTGAGGAGTCAAGCATGAAAGCTGTAACTTGGATAATTTCAGCGATCTTGGCCATATTGGCTATCCTGTTTGGGATAATGTGGATGAATTCCGCAAACAAGATCAGTGTGGCAGAGAAGAAAGCAAGAGACACACAAAAACTATATGAGAATGCTACAAATACATTGAACGATGTACAGACCAGCCTTGAGAGCATGGACCAGGATTTGTTGGGCAGCATAGCCGGGGCGGATGAGATCCCAGGCACCACTCCGGAAGAGCGTCGCGCCCGCTTGATCAATAATATCTCCAATATGCGCAGCCAGATTGAAACCAACAAAAAGAAAATTGCCGACATGGAACGCCAGCTCAGTCAGGTCAAGGGTCAGCGCGATGGTTACTTAAAGACTTTGAACAACCTCAAAGCTTTGAATGCTGAAAAAGAAAGCATGCTCGCTCAGCTTGAGAGCCAGCTTGCCGCGTCCGAAGCAGCAAAGGACAGCGCTATTCAGGCTTCTCAGCAAGAAATCGCCCAACGGGAAGCTCAGATCAGAGAAAAACAGGGCATCATCGAGAATCAAAACCAAGACCTGAACCAGGTCTATTATATCGCTGACACCCGCAAGAACCTGATCGCCGCTGGTGTGGTTGACCGCAAGGGCGGTATTCTGGGTATTGGCCGTGTGACCACCGTCAGCAGCAAGATTGTCACTGAAAAATTCACTCCCATGAACCTTCTGGATTCTCAACAGATTGCTTTGGACCCCTCACCCAAAGGCTACGCCGTGCTGTCCAATCACGTCGCGGCTTCCTATACACTCATGAAAGAGGGGGAGAGCTGGATACTCAAGGTGACCGATCCCGAAAGCTTCCGCAAACAGAAGTTCCTGGTACTGGAGAAGAAATAGCCTATCCTGCTTGATCATAGATATAAGCGCTGTCTTCGGACGGCGCTTTTTCTTTGTAAAAAAGAAAAGCGCCGGAATGGAATCCGGCGCTACAGGGGTGGCGGAGAGTCAGGGATTCGAACCCTGGGTGCCCGTAAAGGCACAACGGTTTTCGAGACCGTCCCAATCAACCGCTCTGGCAACTCTCCACTCAGATCAACGCTTTCGCGCGAAAAAGCCTTTCAGGATGGCGGAACTTTCGGCTTCCAGCACTCCCCTGACGATTTCAGGGTGATGGTTGAAGCTCTTGTCCGTCAGGACGTTGTATATGGAACCCACCGCCCCGGCTTTGGGATCTCTGGCCCCGATCACGAGGCGGCCGATTCGGCTCCAGATCAGGGCCCCGGCGCACATCAGACAGGGCTCGAGGGTCACATACAAGCTGTAATCCTGCAGGTACTTGATTTTTGAGAGCAGGATTTTGTCAACGAGCAATTTCTCCGCGTGGGCCAAAGGGTTGGCAAGCTGGCGGGTGCGGTTGTGGTCTCTAAGTACCAGTTCACCCTCTCTCACCAACACCGCTCCCACCGGAATTTCATCTTCCAGCGCGGCCAAACGGGCTTCTTCGAGCGCTATGCTCATCCAGTGGATATCCTGTTCTTTCATGCGGTCAAATTCACCGTGACGTCTTGCTTGTCAAGCCAGAAAGCAGGGATGGCGCTTTTTCGCTTGCCAAAATCAGCCCCTTTTGCCACACGGGACTTAGCAATGTGAATATGAGGAAATTGTGATAAATAAAAAAGGACTTCTACTTATCCTGATGCTGACGCTGATGCTGTTGCCTGAATTAGAGGCTTCCGGGATCGCCAATCGCACCGTTGACTGGTTGAGGGGCTATGGCCTCAGCCCTGGCCTGATCGTCTTTCTGATCTCGATGCTGCCGATCATAGAGCTCAGAGGCGCCATTCCTGTCGGCATCCTGCTGTTTGGGATGCCCTGGCCTGAGGTAGTGCTTATCTCTGTGATCGGAAACATGGTGCCCATCCCCTTGATTCTGATGTTTATGGAGAAGTTTTTTACCCTGATCTCCCGATGGAAGCTGGGAAAGCGCTTCACGGACTGGCTGTTTGCCAGGACCCGTCGAAAAGGCAAGGTAATAGAGCGCTTCGAAGCCATCGGGCTCACCATCTTTGTGGGGATTCCCCTACCTGGAACAGGTGGCTGGACGGGAGCCTTTGCCGCCAATATCTTTGGCATCAGGTTTTGGAACTCTCTGCTCTATGTGTTTTTGGGAGTGCTGATTGCGGCTGTTATCGTGACATCGCTCAGCTTGACCGGCCAGATGGTGGTGGGCTGAAGACCATGGCGGGAAAGACGATATTCTGGCTGGTGGGAGAAAGCTCTGGAGATTTGCATGCCAGCCTGGTGATGAAAAGCCTCAACGAGCAAGTCCCAGACCTCATCCACACAGGCATCGGCGGTCCCAGGATGCAGGCTTTGGGGCTGAGGTCTCTGTATCCCTTCAAGCGCTTTGCCGTGATGGGCTTTGTGGAGGTGCTGAAGCACGTCTTCTTCTTTTGGAGAGTGGAGCAGGGCATCAAGCGTTTTCTGAAGCGCTCCAGGCCAGATCTGGTCATCCTGGTGGATTATCCAGGCTTGAATCTCAGGATCGCCAACATTGCGGATCACGCCAGGATTCCAGTGCTCTACTTCATCTGTCCCCAGTTCTGGGCCTGGAAACATGAACGGGTCTTCAAGCTCAAGGCCATGACGCGCCACGTGGCCTGTATCCTGCCTTTCGAGAAGGAGATGCTGGATATCCACACCATCAATTCCACCTATGTGGGCCACCCCATTGCTGAGGAGATCAAATTCGAGCTGGACAGGGCCAGTTTTGCCGCGTTCTATAAACTCGATCCCAACAAGCAGTGGCTGGGCTTTATGCCTGGAAGCAGGAATTCCGAGATCAAACGCATGCTGCCTGTCTTCTTGCGGACCAGCGCTCGCTTTGAAGAAGACAAATACGAGTTTCTCTTCTCCAAAGCCCGGGGAGTAGACCACCAGCTCTATATGGACATCATTGGATGCCATAAGGGCAACAAAATCAACATCATAGATGGCTACACCTACGAGATGATGAAGTACAGCGAATTTGTGATCAGCACCTCCGGGACCGCCACTCTGGAATGCGCCTTCATCGGAACTCCGGTTTTAATAGGTTATAAAGCCAATCCCATTTCATACCAGATCGGTCGCCGCCTCGTGAGAGTCAAACGCATCGGTTTACCCAACATCGTGTTGGACCAGGACCTCCTGCCGGAGCTGGTGCAGGATGATCTCAATCCTGAAAGGATCCACTCCATCGTGAGCGGGATTCTGGCCGACCCGGAGAGGATGAAAGCCATGAGGACAGAACTTTACAGGCTAAAAGGCATGCTCAGCAGTCCCAAACCCTCCGTGGAAATGCCGAAACTGATCAGGACGATGCTGGGTGTCTAAACTGCTGTTCAAACTGGAGGCCAGGCTGGGGGCCATTCTGCTCCGCTGTTTGAGGGCCAGCATTCGCTGGGAGGTCAGGGGTCAGAACCCCGATTCTCTCCGCTGTATCTACTTTCTCTGGCATCGGGACCTGCTGATTCTGGCCACCCAAAGGATCGACAGCGGGGCGGCCGTGATGGTATCCTCCTCCAAGGATGGTGAGTTGATAGCCGGACCCCTGAAATACCTGGGATATACTGCAGTCAGGGGTTCCAGCAGCCGTCAGGGCTCCAGCGCCCTTAAAGAGATGATCAGATTAAGCCGTACCCACACCCTGGCCATCACTCCTGATGGGCCGAAGGGTCCGGCCAGGTCTATCCATCCCGGCGTGTTCGAGATTGCCATCCTGGGAGGCGTGCCCATAATTGCCGTAGCCACAGAGGTTAAGCGTGAGTGGGTGGTCAATTCCTGGGATCGCTTTCGTATTCCAAAGCCCTTCTCACGAGTCAAGGTGGAGTATTCCCAACCCTTTTATCTCAGGAGCAGAGAGGATGTAGCCCTCACAGAAAGCCTGATCAGGGCCTTTATAGATGAAACTCAGGCAAAACTGAAAGGAGAATTTGGATCATGAACAAGTCCCAACCCGGAAACAAAAGCTACCAGGGCAGCGAGTTTGAGCGGATATTCATCGCCTGCCTGGCAGTCGTCACGGCGGCGATACTGATTTATCTCACTATAGCCGGGCCTTTGTATCAGAAGCAGATCAGCTATCGCACCCATCCGGACGTGATCGCTCAGGTGATTGCCCAGGACGCGGTGAACATGTATTTTCTGGCCCCGATTCTGATCATAGCCGCCTGGGGCCTCTTCAACCGGAGCCGTTGGGCACGCTACTGGCTGATTTCCACACCGCTGTTTCTGATCTACTACGCAGTCAGTTACGGCATCGGATGGGAATGGATGGCCCCCAGCTATGAGGGCAACAGTCACTTCTGGTTCTTCTACTATCTGGAAGTGCTGATCGCGGCTCTCTTGATGATGATCTATGGCCTGCATATCTTTCCCGCCAAGCAGCGCTTCATCGTCAAAAAAGCCCAGTTGAGGATATACAGCATCCTGTTGGGACTCTTTATGCTGATGTTTGGCATGATGTGGATGAAGGAAATCTTCCAGCTTTATGCCGAAGGCAGCACGAGAGGCTATGAGGCCGCTCCGACGGCTTTCTGGCTGGTGAGGTTGTTTGATCTGGGCTTCAGTATTCCCCTGGCGCTCTTGAGTATCTATCTCCTGTGGACCAGGCCTGACACCAGCTTTGGGCTCCAGATGCTGATGTATGGCTTTTTCCTCACGATGAGCGTGGTGGTGAACGCCATGGGACTGATGATGTGGCTGAGCAAAGATCCCGCCTACGACCCATCCGGAACGGTGATCTTTGCCGTGCTGATGCTGCTCTCAGTGGTGGGTTATGTGTTTGTGATAAGGGGATATCTCCGCAAGCACTGAGACACGTGTTATGGAACCGGAACGTCTCGTTTCCGTAGGTGGATATCTATCTGCTAACCAAGCGAAAGCGATGACCGGAGAGCCAAACCGCAGGCGCTGATCGCGCCTTGGCAAAAGGGGAGGTCTGCCATTCCAGTAGCGAGGTCTTTACTTCAACACCTGCAGCTCTTTACCTATCTTCACAAAGGAGTGGATCGCCCGATCCAGGTGATAGAGAGAGTGGGCGGCTGAGAGCTGTACCCTGATTCTGGCCTGCCCCACAGGCACCACCGGGAAGGTAAAACCAATCACATAAATCCCTTCCTTGAGCAGACGGTCCGCCATTTGCACTGCCAGGGGCTCCTGATAGATCATCACTGGCACAATCGCTGTATCGGAGGCCAGGATGTCAAAGCCCGCTTCGATCATGCCGCGCCTGAAGTAGTTGGCATTGGTGATCACGTGGTCGCGGAAATTGGTGCTGGCACTGATCATCTCCATCACTTTGAGCACGCCGCCCACGATCCCGGGAGCTAAGGTATTGGAAAACAGGTAGGGACGCGATTTCTGGCGCAGGAAATCGATGATTTCCTTACTGCCGGAAATGCAGCCTCCGGATGCGCCACCCAGGGCTTTTCCGAAGGTGGTGCTGATGATATCCACGCGGCCCTGAACACCGCAATGCTCCACCGTTCCCCTTCCTGTGGTCCCAATGTAGCCAGTGGCGTGAGAATCATCCACCATCACCAGCGCGTCATATTTCTCGGCCAGATCGCAGATCTGAGGCAGCAGCGCAATGTCTCCGTCCATGGAAAACACGCCGTCGGTCACGATCAGCCGGAATTTGAGCTCGCTGCTTTGGCGCAGGATATCTTCCAGCTCATTCATGTCCGAGTGCTTGTAGCGGAAGCGCTGGGCCTTGCAGAGCCTCACTCCGTCGATGATGGAGGCGTGGTTGAGGGCGTCTGAAATGATCGCGCTTTCTTCCGTGAGCAGCGGTTCAAACACTCCCCCGTTGGCGTCGAAACAGGAGGAATAGAGGATGGTGTCTTCCATGCCGAGGAAGTCTGAAACGGCTTTCTCCAGCTCGATGTGGATCTCCTGGGTGCCGCAGATAAACCGCACGCTGGAGAGCCCAAAGCCCCACTTTTCCATTGCCTTGGCGCTGGCTTTGATCACCTCGGGGTGGTTGGAAAGCCCCAAATAGTTGTTGGCGCAAAAGTTTATCACTTTGTGGCCATTGGTGAGCGCGATTTCCGGGCTCTGGGGAGTGGCCAGCACCCGCTCTTTTTTATACATGCCGGATGCCACGATGGCATCAAGCTGTTTTCTGATCTCACTGCGGAATTTCTTGGACATTTGAAACCTCTTTATGTGGTAAAAGCTGATTTTACGCTCCAAATCCGCCTGAGGGGGGCTTTTGTCAATAGAATTGCTGGGACGAGCTCCGAAAAGTGGCTCGGCACCAGTTTCTTGCCCATTCACCCGCCGTAGAGATGCCGTGGCGTCTCCGCCGTTTTTCGCCGGGGAGCGCACGGTATCTCCACGGCGGGTGTATAGGGAAGAATGATGTGATTGATGGAATTGATCAAAAAAAGCGCCTCGGCCGGATGCGGCAGAGGCGCTGTAGATGATTGTATATTAGGGGTTTAGTTGCCGTACATAGCAGTGACTTCGGCTTTGGTCTTGCCGAGGATGTCGTATTTCTTGCCCACTTTGATGAAGGCTTCGAGGGCTTTCTCGAGGTGGTGCATTTCGTGGGCGGCCGAGATCTGGGTGCGGATTCTGGCTTTGCCTTGTGGCACCACAGGGAAGAAGAACCCGATGGCATAGACGCCTTCGGCAAAGAGATCGCGGGCAAAATCCTGAGAGAGCTTGGCGTTGAAAAGCATCACCGGTACGATGGGAGTGTCTCCTGGCTGGAGGATAAATCCTGCTTCCAGAAGGTGTTGACGCCACCAGTTGGCATTTTTTTCAAGCTTGTCGCGTCTTTCCGTGGTCTTGGAAAGAGTGTCCAAAACGCTGATCACGCCTGCCACAACAGGTGGGGCGATGGTGTTTGAAAAGAGGTAGGGGCGGGCTTTTTGACGGCAGAGCTCCACCAGTTCCTTGCGGCCTGAAACACAGCCTCCGGAAGCGCCACCCAGGCCTTTGCCAAAGGTGGTGGTGATGATATCGATCTTGCCCATCACTCCGCACTTTTCATGGGTCCCGCGACCGGTCTTGCCAATGAAACCGCTGGCGTGAGAATCATCCACCAGGATCATGGCGTCATACTTTTCGCACAGGGCCACCATCTCATCCAGTTTGGCTGTGTCGCCGTCCATGGAATAGACTCCGTCCGTGATCACCAGCTTGACGCGTTTGTCGGAGTGGAGCTGCAGCTTTTCTTCCAGATGGGCCATATCCGAGTGCTTGAAAGAATCCGTGGTGGCTTTGCAGAGGCGGATACCGTCGATCAGGGAAGCATGCACCAGACGGTCTGAGATCATCACATCCTGATCGGTGAGGACAGCCTCAAACACTCCGGCGTTGGCGTCCATGCAGGAGGGGAAAAGGATGGTGTCTTCGGTGCCGAGGAACTCCGTAACCTTCTGTTCCAGTTGCTTGTGGATGTCCTGAGTGCCGCAGATGAAACGCACTGAGGACATACCATAACCGCGCGCGTCCAGTCCTTTGTGAGCGGCAGCCACCACATCCGGATGGCTGGAAAGGCCCAAATAGTTGTTGGCGCAGATGTTAATCACCTTTTTGAGAGGAGCTCCGGGAGGGAACTCCACTTCGATCTCGGCATCCTGGACGGAGTGGATGTAACGCTCTATCTTGAAGATACCGCCATCCTGCAAGCCCTTAAGCTGATCGGTGTAAAGAGAGCGGACCTTGTCGCTGTAAGCCATCTCGCGCCTCTTATTTGCCCAGGAATTCCATCACCAGATCGGTGATCTTGTTCACGGTGTCAAACGCTTCGGGAGTGGCACGATTGTCCGGCAGCGAGATTTTGTATCTGGTTTCCAGAAAGCGCTTCAGCGAAACCATCGAAAATGAATCCACAAATCCCCCTGAAATGAGGGCTGTGTCGTAGGTAAGTTCTTCGTCCTGATCTTCCATGTACTCGTTTCTGACGTATTCGAGCACGACGTCACGGATTTCTTCCATTGTAATCTCCTTGTTCTGTTATGTTGTAAG
>JAGOIY010000064.1:7338-10930 GCA_017995405.1 Candidatus Cloacimonadota bacterium | reverse complement strand
GAAATTATTGATAGCTAAACAGCCCCCGAATGTCTTCACTGCTAAGCGATCCCAGCAGTTGCTGGCCCTCGGAGATCACCGCGTCGAACATCGCCAGTTTGCTTTGCTGAAGGGCCAGGATTTTTTCCTCCACCGTACCCTTGGAGATCAGCCTGAACACCTGCACCTTGTTGGTCTGACCGATGCGGTGCGCCCTGTCGATGGCCTGGTTTTCCACCATGGGATTCCACCAGGGGTCATAGAGAATCACCGTGTCCGCGCTGGTGAGGTTCAAACCTGTGCCGCCCGCCTTGAGGCTGATCAGAAAAACCCGCTTGTCACTGCTGCCTTCAAACTCGTTGACCACCGCCATGCGGTCTTTGGTCTGGCCATCCAGATAGCTGTACATGATCCCCCGCGCTTCAAAGCTGGCCCGAATAATGGTCAGCATCTGCACAAACTGTGAGAATACCAACACCTTATGTCCGCTGGCCAGGGAGTCGCCCACCAGTTCCAGCAGCTGCTCCAGCTTAGCACTGGCCTCTGGATCGGGATTGATATCGGGATTGACCAGATGGGGGTGATTGCAGATTTGGCGCAGCTTGGTGAGGGCAGCCAGCACGTGGATATAGTTGACCGCTCCGGATGTCCCTGCGGGAAACAGCTGCTTTTGCACCAACTCGATCACCTGCAGATAAGTCTTTTCCTGCAGGGACCCCAGTTTGCACCAGGAGACCTGTTCCTGTTTATCCGGCAGTTCCAGCAGCACCTCTTTCTTGATCCGGCGCAAAAGGAAAGGGCTCACCATCCGGTGCAGTCTTTGGTGGGCAAGATCGCTGTCTTCGGCACCGATGAAGTCATCCCTGAAGCGTTTCAGGCTTCTCAGATAACCCGGCATCAGAAAGTCGTAAATGCTCCAGAGCTCGGTGAGATTGTTTTCCACCGGGGTCCCGGACAGGGCCAGACGGTGTTCGCTGCCGAGTTTTTTGATGGCGGCGGTGCGTTGGGCCGAGACGTTTTTGATGTTCTGCGCTTCATCCAGCACGATCCAGTAGAAATTGATCTGTCTGAGCAGCGCGATATCATTGAGCACCAAGCTATACGAGATTAGCAGCAGCTTGACGTTGGGCTCTCTGAGCATGTCTTCGCGGATGCTTTTCCCCCCCTCGACCACCAGATAGGGGATGTTGGTATGAAACTTCTCGATCTCGGCAGCCCAGTTGTAGAGTAGTGTTTTGGGGCAAATCAACAACGAGACTCTGCCTTCCGGAGTACCATGGATCACGCTGAGGGCCTGGATGGTCTTCCCCAGCCCCATCTCATCGGCAAGGATGCCGTTCAATCCATAGTGCTGCAGCATTTTGAGCCAGGCAACACCTGCCTTTTGATAGCCGCGCAGGATGGTCTGAAGATTCACTGGCAGAGCCGGGGTCTTTTCCAAATGACGTCTGAGCAGATCAGCGGACATCTTGTCCAGCCATTCATCCTGAATCAGACGGATAGCAGGCCGGTCCATCATCAACCTCTGATAATACGGCAGTTCCACCAATCTGGCGCGATAGATGGAATCCTTGTATTTCTCGCTGCGCGAGATCAATCGCTCCATTTCATCAAAGACTTCGCGGTTGCTGATGAAGATCAGACGCCCGTCTTTGGTGTGCATAAACTCTTCATTGGAACGGAAAAAGCGCTTTAGCTCCTCATGACTGAAGCTGTAATCCCGATAGCTGTAGCGCACGTCATAGCTGAACCAGTCGATCTCATCACCGCGCCGGGCATCGATCTGGACGGAGATTGGCACTTTCTGGACAAAGAAATCACCCAGGTCTTCTGCAATCACCAGGTCCCAATCCTCGTCTCCCATGGAAAATACTCTTTCGCGCAGGGCATTGATCGCCGTGTCGCCCTGGAAGCTGATTTGCGAATATTCCTCCACTCTGCGGCGGTCGGCTTCGGGAAAGCGGCCCATCAGGTCTTTCACCTGTTGAAAGATCCGCGGCGGCAGATAAAACCAGCCGTTGCCCTGCTGACTATCCTTGCGAAAGTCGCAGCGTACGAGTGAGCTGTTGAAGCGGGTCACTGAGAGCGGTACTTCCTCGCCTTCCGGATAACGCAGCCAGCCTTCCATGATCAGCAGGTCCCCACCCCGTTTGAGCTCGAGACTGATCCTGGGTTCGGAATCCACGATCTGGGGCAGCTCGATGCCGGGATCGAAATCCAGATAGATGTCGTGCCGCCGCAGTTCGTGATGCACCACGGTGCGGTAATAGACCAAGTCTTTGTGACTGATCAGAAGCTGCCGGCCCATCAGCAGTTCCGTTTTCTGGTCTGAAAAAGGAAACCAGACCGGATAGACATGGTCTCTCATCACCAGCCAGGTGGGATATCCCGCTATCCAGGCCGAGAGTTCATCCACGATTACCGGCAGCACCACAAAGTTGCGTTTGCCGGCAGGTTCGATCCTGAGGCTGAGAGGGTAAGGCTGTGTATGCAGTTTGAGCGTTTCGCCGGTCTCCCTGATCCTGATCAAGTCTCCGCAATTCATCAGCAGGCTGAGAGCGCGTCCGAGATCACGTTTGTAGATGGAGTAAAACTTGCTTTTGAAGCTATAAGCGGATTTGTTGAGTTGCAGCCAGCTCAGAAAGCTCATGCGGGGACCGCTGATGGCCCCCAGGTTGCGCAGATACTCATCTTTTTGACGGGCGGGATAGCTTTCCAGGCTGTCCCCTATTGCCATCCGGACCAGATAAGGCAGATCGATGGGAGCAAAGCTTTCATGATAAAAACGTACTTTATCGGCTCCCGGATCATAGAGGCCCTCCAGTTCCAGCCTGGCGCTGGACAGAGTTTCGCTCCAGTTCTCGGAAATCCTCAGGTCGTCACGGGTACAGGTCTCCACCGCGGGCGAATCAAAGATATCGGTCTTGAGATGATGATAAGCGTAGCGCAGCAAAGAAAGAAAATGACGGCAGAGCTCCTCCTCCCCGCATTCAGAGCATTCGTGCCTCACGATCAGTTGACTGACCGGATCATAGACCAGGTCCAGCCTCTGGCAGAAATGATGCCTGACCTCCGGACGCGGAAAGAAGCGCAGGTGATAGAGACCCTGCTCGTCCACCGAACGCCAGTATTCCAGATCACCTGCCTCCAGAACGATGATGGCATGATTAAAATACCAGGAAGCAGAGTGCTCGTGATAGTCTTTGCTGAAAAGACGTGCCATTTTACCTCGGTTATTTACTTAATCCGTTCACCCCCGTCGGATAGGCGGATTCTGTCAATCTATTTCGTTGATGTTTTTGTTTTGATTGGCTATGTAGCGGGCCGTAGCGTCGGATTCCAGTTCGGCGCGGACTTCCCAACAAGCCTCAGAGAAAGCGGAGAAAGCAGAGAATACAGAGGTTGTTTCTTACAATGAGAAATGAGTATATGAGGTTTTATAACAATGAGATACGAGATATGAGAATGAGAATATGCTGTGTTGCGTATCGACAGATTTCAGTTCGGCGTCTGACATTCTTTACGACCGCACCCTCACAGACGGCCCCGGTTCTAAACAATCCTCTGCTTTTCTCTGAAATCACCTCTGCTTTTCTCTGTGTTTTATGTGTTT
>JAGOIY010000064.1:1596-7238 GCA_017995405.1 Candidatus Cloacimonadota bacterium | reverse complement strand
TCACGGATTGGGAAAAATCTTGTGCCAGTCAGGCTCCACCATCCCGTCCAGACCAAAACCGTGATACTGGTTTTCATCTCCGCTAAACCACATTTTTGCCCCTTCGCCCGCGGGATTTTTGGCTTTGGCAACGGCCATGATCATCTTGTAAGGTGCCACATAGACATAGTTCGCCTGATTGAGATCGTTGAGTTTGCTCATCATTTCACCGGTGTAGATGTCAGTTGGCTTCCAGGCGATCACAAAGTCCCAGCGTTCTTGCGCTTTCTTCTCTATCTTGGCATCTTCCAAGGCTTTGGCGATGTCAAATCCACCCGCGCCGTCATGGGTCTTCCAATATGTGTCCACATTCAGTTTCAGGGCTTCCAGCGCCGTTTTGGCCTCGGCGGACAGCTTTTTGGCCTGCATGGCCTTTAAGCGCGGCATTCCAAAGATCAGGAAGGCCAGGATAGCCAGCACTACGATTCCGGCTATGATCCATAATTTCTTCCAGCTAAACTTTTTGCTTGTTTCGTTTTCCAATCTTTCGCTCCATATGATTATTCACCGCAAGCGGCTTCTTCTATCAGATATACTAATGGATATTCCGCCGCGAACAATCAGCTTGTGCTGAACCTGAATCCCCAAGCCAGAGCTCATACAATCTCGTCATGTTTCAACGGGACGGAAGTTTAGGCCATCTTGAACGCTGCTACTGGCCATTCTGCCCCATCGTGATATATCATAGAAAAGCTGGTGTCAGAGTGGAAGCCTCTCCGCGATCCATTTGAGTTACCGTATAGAACCTGAAGTGTTGAGTAGCGCAACGGTATTGACCAAATTTTGGTGATAAAGCCAGATATCATCTACTTGAATTGTTCTCTGAACCAAATTACAGTATTCGCTGTTTATCTTTGACTATTCTAAGTTTTAAGCTCCTCGCTACCGAGAGTCTATAGTTGTATCGGCAGAATATATTGTAATAATTCTTGACAATATATCACCAGCCGCTTTTTCGTGTAACAGACAGTGTATCAGAGAAGCTCTTCATTTCACGAAACAATATCTATCTATAAAGGAAGCAACATGTTACAAGATCTATTTTCTGCCCCGGTCAGGCTGCGTGCCGGGATTTGTGCAGGCAGAACTGCTATGTTTTTGGTATTTATCGTTATGGCTCTCACGGGCACGGGACTTTGGGGAACCACCCAAACTGTAGTGTACAATGGCGGTAACATCCCTAGCACCTTTTGGGTGAATCCCTCCACCACCAAAAGAGCGGACCAACCGGGATTACTATCCGTTTCCATACCAGCGGGCCAGAAGATAGCCAGCATGGATGTCCAGTATTCCATGTCCACAAACAACGGCAGCTGGATGAGCGAACAGAATTCTTTTTTGCTGTGCAGCACCAACGGCCTCACCGAAGAAGAAGTATATTCCGGAGAAGGCGATACCAGCGGAGTCTATACCTACAACAGGCACATCACCGATATGGTGGAAGGGCTCTACGGGGTGGTAAATTTCGAACTCCACGCCTTCCGCACCTGGGGTGGCGGCGGCTCCAATGCGGATTACCAATATGTGGTAAACGGTACCTGGCAATTGGTGCTCAACTTGGAAGACCGCGAGATTCTGGAGCGCCCTACCGGATTGGCAGCCAGCAACATAGCTCATGATTCTGCCCTGCTGTCCTGGAACGATAACTGCTATCCCAATGCCACATCCTGGGATATCATCTACGCGTGCAACGATTTCTACCCTTATGGCGATGAAGGGACTCTGATCAGCAATATCGATTCACCTTCTTTTCTGCTTTCCGGTTTGGAGGAAGACTACGAAAGATACAATTGGTATGTGCGCGCCAATAAAGGAGATCTTGGCGTGGGCAATTGGTCCCATGCCCACAGTTTTCTTACCCTGCCAGCGGATGCCCAAATCCTGGTGTATGACATGGGAAACATTCCCAGCACCCTCAATACGGACGTAAACACATCCAGCAGAGCTGATTCACCAGGTCTGCTGTCGGTAACTATCCCGCCCAACAAAGAGATAAAACACGTCGGTATCCAGTACTCCATGTCCACAGATAACGGCAGTTGGATGAGTGAACAGCGGTCTTTCCTGCTCTGCAGCACCAATGGTGCCACCGAATCCGAGGTCTGGGAGGGAGAGGGACAAAGAGCTGGAATTTGTGACTATCGACGCGACTATCTTAATCTGGCCAGAGGACTTTCCGGAGTAGTGGATTTCGAACTTCACGCTTTCCGCACCTGGGGAGGCAGTGGAACAGACACAGATTATCAGTATGTAATCAATGGTAGCTGGCAGCTCATCATTGAGCTGGAAGAATATCCCGTTCTCGACCTTCCCTCAGATCTGGAAGCCTTCGACGTGGGCCCAGGTTCTGCGGTCCTATCCTGGCAAGACAATTGCTATCCCAATGCCACAGAGTGGGATATCATGTATGAGCCCTATTCTTATGAATTTGGGAGCAGCAGATCCCTGATCAGTAACGTCACTTCCAATCCCTATCTTCTCACCGGTCTGGTGAGCGGCCAGCAATATCTCTGGAGCGTCCGCGCGAACAAAGGAGACCTGGGAGTAAGCGACTGGGCTGGCGAAGAGTTCTTTACAACCCTCTGGGATACCGAAGAAATCACTTACACCCTCGGTAATATTCCCACTACGCTCGTGCACCCGGACAGCATCCATGTCACCAACCGGGCTTTGGAACCGGGCATCATGGAGGTGACAGTCCCGCCCGGTAAGATGATCTCCGGGGTGGATTTGGATTATGCGATGACCAGCAACGGCAGCGGATCTGTGTATGATCAGCGGTCCTTCCTCGTCTGTAGCACCAATAACGGCAACGAGCCCGTTGTGTTTAGCGGATCGGGAAGCTCAAACACCTGTTACTACTCACGCGAAGGACTCCATCTCGCCAACGGCCTTTCCGGAACCGTTGTCTTCGAACTGCACGCCTTCCGCACCCGCTGCGGAACTGGCTCAAACACGGATTACAATTATGTGAACAACGGCTCCTGGACACTTACGATCAACTACGCGGACCGTCCACCTTCAGACTTATCAGCCAGCAATATCGGCTACAACTCCGCGCAGCTAAACTGGACAGAAAACTCGTTTCCCGCTGCCCCAACCTGGGATGTTTTGTATGGCCCCATCGGTTTTGATCGCCTCAGGTCCGGCACCCTGATCAGCAACGTAAGCTCCCGGCCCTACATGCTGTCCGGTTTGTATTCCTACGCGGATTACGAATGGATGGTGCGATCCCGCAGCAATTCCGACTGGGTGAGCGATTGGTCTGCCCCCCACACATTTACCACCCTGCTGGAACCTGGCGATGTGATCCTTACCTATAATCTGGGAGACATACCCACTACTTATGAGATAGCTCCCACCACCTCCAGCCGGGCTTTGGAGCCAGGTTTGTTGTCGGTATCGGTCCCCGCGGGAAAAAGGATTGAAAGGATAGGCATCAGGTATATCATGTCAGCGAATATGGGAGGATACATTTGTCATCAGCGGTCTTTCCTGCTCTGCGGCACCAATGGCGTAACGGAACCTGAAGTTTTTGAGGGAACAGTACCAGCCCAGGGAATGCAATACTACGGCCGCGATGATGTCAGTATCGCCAATGGACTGAGTGGCGTGGTGGATTTTGAGCTCCACGCGTTCCGGAATTGGGGGGGCACCGGTTCAAATACAGCTTATAATTACGTTTATAACGGTACCTGGGCGCTGATTGTTCATTATGAGGATATTCCTGTGGTGCTCCTGGCCCCCGTAGTCACATTCTCCGCGCCGGCAGGAGTGCCGCAGCTCAGTTGGACGGCAGTGCCAAACGCGAATTCATACAAGCTCTTCGGTTCCGATGATCCCTACAGCAGCGCCCCCTGGAGATTGGTCACCATCACGCCGGCCACCACTCTCAGCTACACACCGTTTCTTTCAGGCACCCAGAAGTTCTTCCGGGTGCAGGCATCTTCTGATATGCCCTGAGGACAAGAGGCAACCCACGCCAACAAGATCGGTTTTGTGAGATAGCTTGAGTACCAAGCATACTCAAAAGCCGATTAGATGAAACTTAAAAGCATCTTATCGACCTCTCATTGCATCGTTTTCTGATTTTATGTCTTGACAAATGCAAATTATCAGATAATTTGTATTCATAGTCAGCAAATTTTCGGGAGACACCATGCGCAGAAAGCAAGTAACCGAGATTATCGCTCTGGTCTACACACCAGAGATCATCCTCCTTACGGGGGCCAGGCAGGTGGGCAAAACCACCGCGATGTTACAAGTTCACGAGCAGTTGCGAAGCACTGGCCTGGATGCCCATTTCTTTACTCTCGAGGACCCGGATTATCTCTTGCTGCTAAATCAGCACCCGGACCAGTTATGGAGAATCGTCCCCAAACCCATCGATGGAAAGACCGTTGTGATCATCGACGAGATCCAGTATTTGGCCAAGCCCTCCAACTTCCTGAAGTATCACTATGACCTCAACCGGGATAAGCTCAAGCTGATCGTCACAGGCTCCTCGGCTTTTTATCTGGACGAGCGCTTCAACGACTCGCTGGCCGGCCGCAAGCGAGTGCTTCTAATGCCAACCCTTTCATTTGATGAATATCTGCGCTTCAAGGGAGATACCAGCCTGGCAGAATGCTTTGAGCAAGCTGCTATCACAGAACCGGATTTGAGCAATTTAAGCATCCCGCAACAGCGTGAAATTTTCAGATACTGGGATGATTACATCATTTATGGAGGGTATCCCGCTGTAGTGTTGGCTTCCGATTCAAGAGAGAAAGAAAGGCTGCTCAACGAGATTCTTAGTTCATACACTAAACGCGATTTTCTGGAAAGCGGCATACAAGTTCCTGATAAGGCCTACCAATTGATGCGGATTTTAGCCCACCAGAGCGGCAGTGAATTGAATCGCAGCAAGTTATCAGTAGAACTTGGTGTAGCAAGGTCAAGCGTGGACACCATGCTCAGAATCCTGCAGAAGAGCTTTCACATCAGCCTCCTGAATCCCTTTTTTGGCGGACATCCTAAAGAATTGCGTAAGATGCCTAAGCTTTACTATTTGGATCACGGCCTCCGCAACTGTCTATGCAAGAACTATCTCTCTATTGAGGGCCGGATGGACACCGGCAGGCTATTCGAAAGCTATGTGTATCGACACTTTTTTGAGAGGAAGGGTCCAGAGGAGCTGCGTTACTGGCGCAATCAGCAACAACAGGAAGTGGATTTCATCGTTTCCGAGCAGGCTGCCTATGAGGTTAAATGGAACGGCGATGCTATCCAAACATCCAAATATCAGAGTTTTAGCAAACTGCATCCAAACCTGCCTCTACGCTATATTGTCCGTCGCAATCCTGGTGAAGACTGCCTCCTATTCTAAACAGGAATGCTGGGTATTTGATTGACAAAGCGCGCCACCTAAAAAAACTGACGCGATAAGAATAGATGGTGCTACTAACAGGTAAAAGGGAATCCCGTGTAAATCGGGAGCGGTAACCGCCACTGTAAGCGACACATAGGCGGGTTCGGTCACTGAGCTGAAGAGCTTGGGAAGGCCGGGTCCGGGAGCTTGAGATCATGAGCTCCAGCCGTCGCGAGCCAGGAAACCTGCCACC